>NZ_PIJG01000064.1:0-12016 GCF_002809955.1 Geobacillus sp. Manikaran-105 | reverse complement strand
ATCCTATTTTCAGCAAAATATAGTTAAGGCGATTCATCTCCCACTTACTCCGCTTCGCTTCGTTGAAGTGGGAGTCTTCTCGCCTAATTAAGATAAATCGGCCCGGAAACACGATTTCGATACGCTTGAATTTGTTTCGGACTGCATGTGCAATAGCGCGTTCTTGAGCCTAAATATCCACACGGACACGGATTCATCGCCCCAAGCAAAATAAAGTCCGCGGGATATGTCACCGTCGACGAAATACGGCTAATCGTCACTTTCCCCGTCTCTAACGGCTGGCGAAGCATATCCAGCGTCTTTTTCGCAAATTCCGCCATTTCATCGAGAAACAAAACACCGCGATGTGCCAGCGACACTTCGCCAGGCTTTGGGTGCGTTCCCCCGCCAATTAAAGAAACCGATGAAGCGGAATGATGCGGATGACGAAAAGGCGGATGGCCACTCTCGATTTTTTCCCCTGCCAGCTGGTACAAACTGATCACCTCTAACTGTGCATCATGAGTAAGGCTCGGCAAAATCGTCGGAAACGTTTCCGCCAACAAACTTTTCCCGCACCCAGGCGGTCCAACCATTAACACGTTATGTCCGCCTGCCGCTGCGATCTCCAATGCTCGCTTTGCTTGATGATGGCCAATAATCGATTGAAAATCCCGATGATGCTTTCGCGGGGAGTCTATGATTTCAGGAGTGCGAAAAGCTGGGGGTAACGAAAGAACACGTTGTCCTTGCAGATATTGCACCGCTTCTTCCAATGTCTGAACAAAGATACAATCGAGATCTTTCAAATGATGAAGCGGAAGTGCGGGATCATACGGAAGGTATACTTTTTGAAAACCGAGCTTCTTTGCTGCCAATATCGCTGGAAGCATGCCATCCACCGGCTGAATCGCTCCATCCAACGATAACGAACCTAAAAACGCTGCATCCGGGGAAACCGGCGCTGTCAGCTTGCCCATTGCCTTCAAAATCCCAATCGCCATCGCCAAATCAAACATCGGGCTATGCTTTTTCCGCTCCGGCGGAGACAAATGAACAACAAGCCTTTTATCAAAAAAGTCGCATCCGAAAGCATAAAGCGAAGCAAGAACACGTTCCTTTGCCTCTTTCACCGACGCATCCGGCAACCCAACAATCACCATCGCCGCAATCCCAGGCACCTCCTGCACCTCCACCTGCACCCGATACCCTTCTAACCCCCTCAACCCAATGCTTAAAATCTTCACCGTCACTCATCCATCCCTCCCAATCACAGAACATTAGTTCTCACCCATCATTGTAATACCCTCCCCTTTATCTTTCAATTACCAATATTTCGACAAATTTCGGGTGGTGAGCGCCACTTCCGGATATCGCGAAAACGCTGCAAAAAGACGACAGAGTGGATGTCATTGCCTGGATGGAAAAAGAATCCGTGCACGTCATATCTGGAGTTCGGCCGGGAAGACTCATTTTTAAACCGAATGGGCCATTGGTGGATGAGTATGAACAATCGTGGGATCTAGCAGGAGATGCAGGCGTTTTGAATCTTACGGTAAAGAACAATAAGATTTTTTATGATGAATATCCGGATGCACTGGCCCGATTGTACAGCTCGCTGACTTCTCATGGAGGAAATTATCTTGTTGCAAGTGCTAAACCGGGATTTGAATTTATCGGTGAAGGCTCTCCAACTCATGTTGGAGGAGCAAGCCACGGGGGGCTTCATAAACAAGATTCGCTAGTGCCGATGATTATAACTGGCACCGATTCGTCCCCAAAACATTTGCGCATTATTGATCTAAAAGATTAGATTTTAACAATGATTGATTGATGAAGACGGGCAATTCAGCCTCCCGCTGACAACACTCATTCAGCAGGAGGCCTTTGTATTTCCTTCACCTTTCCACTATGCCATTTCTATGCGCTTGCAATAATTTCTTCAAGCGAATATTCCGCTTCTCAGTCCAGTTTCCTTATCCATCTTCTCCGATGAGGCGACAAAGCACGTCGGAGCGCTCAGTCAGTCGTTGGATTCCATGACGGCTTTGCGACTGGTCCCTTTTTCATCTGTTTCAACGACTTCGTTGGCGGAATAGCCTAAGCCGTTGCCGAGGGTTATAAATAGCCATGGCAATGGATCAAGCCATCCCTGCTAATGTTAAATCTTTGACAAACTTCGAAGCACGGCAGGTATTATCCCATAACAGGGGCTAATTCATCCAATGTTGCACCTTGGAAAGAAGGAATCTCGCACTCAAAGGCTACTTTCAGCCACCAATGAGGAGTTGATTTTTCATTCATATACACAACACGAACAGAAGGGTTCGCTCCATTTTCTAACAAGGAAAAGACGGCCTTACTATAAAAGGCTGGAACATATCCAAGCTTCTTCCCTCCGTGAGTATAGATAGCAACAGCATGGGGATCATAAGTGTTTGTTGGTTCTTGTACTAATTTCAACGTTTCGTTAATGGCTAGCCATGTTGCCCAATTTTGAGGAAGATTTTGATAGCGCATGCCATGAACAAAAAAGCTGACACACAGCTTTCCATCGTCTTCAAGACGCAGCGGTTGCTCAAAAGAATAAGTGTCGCTGGCTAACCGCCCACGTGTTTGTTGAAGCAAGTCCATCTTAGTGGAATTCTCATCCAGACCTAAATCGGACAAAATGGCTTTAAAATCCGCACGATCTGGTGACGGCAATCGGCGTTCAAACGCCGGAAACAGCTCCTTTGATCGATATATTTTAGTTGGGTCTGGGAAAGCCGGATGCAACATATACCCGTTATTCAATGCATCTTTCAGTTTTCCGTGACCAGAGGCATTATAGGTGTAAGTGAACTCATAATAGCCATCATAATGAGAAAGAGTTCCTATATGATAAAAAGAACGGGTTTTAGGATTTTGCCAAACCACTAAAAGTGTATGAACTTTTTTCATGTTATTGATCATCCCTTCCAATCCACTCCAATATTTTCTTTCTTCGAAAAGGCACTATATTCAATAACCAGTCTTTTTGTGCCTCGCTTAAAATATCTAATGATTGAATAAAATCAGAATACCTTATTAAATCAAATTCAACTAACTTTTGGATACTTTGATTAAACTCATCTGTAAAGTTTTTACTAATATATGTTAACAAGTCTTTAGCTTTGACCTTTTTCTTTTCAAATATACCCGCCTTAACCCTTGTTTTTTCCGTATATTTGTTCATTTCTTGGGGATTCGAGACCATTTGTATCAGCTTTTCATCTTCAAATCGAAACCCTAAAGAAGCACCGTTATCATAAATGGGAGAGAATTTTGCTCCTGTTTCAAGAAATAGCAATTGCCAATTAAATGGGTGCCTATCTTGATTGCCAATAAGAATATCAAACAATTGCATATCTATAAACTCTGATTTTATGGTCTCCCAATACACAAATTTCTTCATTATTTTGAATCCAGCATCAATGAGTTCCATGTCCTTCAACGAGGATTCTTGGAGCTCCTTATAATCGTCGACTAGCGCTGATAATAAAACTCCACCTTCTTCAGTCATTTTTGCATCATATTCCTTTACAAAATTTCGTAGAAGACATCCTCTTCTACCGTTTCTGGTTACAATCTCAACACTCATCATTTCTAAACCAAATATAGCTCCAATTTCAGCGGCAATTAGTTCTGTAATATCCTCCCAAGAAACTCCTTCTTTAAACTGCCGCGGGTATTTTATAAGATAATGTATTTTCTCTGGAGATATCAATTCCTCTTTCTCCAGTGTACTTTTTCTACCATACCCGACTCGTTCCCACTTACTGACATCTCTCAACAATGCTAATCGTTCCTTTTTCGTACAATCTTACTATGTATTTTAACACTAAATGATGCAAATTTATCATTCATCATAAAATTACGGCGTAACGATTTAAAATTTCGGTCATCAAAAACCAAAAAAGGACAATATGATTGGAAACTATTTTTTAAATATTTACTGATTCATTGATTTCTATTTTTGTTGGTTCCACATTTGCGTAATATTTTGGACGATAACCTTGGAGGCACACTTTTTTGATTACCCCATTCTCAACAACAAATGTTAAATCCTCAATTTCCTGTAGTGTCCCAGTTAAAATGAGTTGTTCTACCACTTTTCCTCGGATCTGTTCCATAGTGTAACCTTTTTCTTTCAAGATACGCAAAAGGTTTGAAATCACTTGTATCTTTGCATTAGAGGGGTTTATAATCATACTTTCTAACAATACGGAAGAATGATCATACCGAGGTAATTCTTCACCAAATAATATTCTCCTTACTCGCAACATAGCAATATCATCCGCTGATAATCTTTTTCCCATCAAATTGATAGACATTTCAGGAAAGGTAAATGAACTGTAGTCCCCCAAACTTACTAGGGTTATAGTAACTGTTGTATCCTCCTTTTGGGATTCAACACGAATATTTTCAATCGTAACCATATCAGCAAAATTTCGGACTGAAAGAGCATATTGACCGCTATTTTGTTGCATCAATTTTAACGTTCTTTCCGTTTTGCTATCAGGATTCTTCAATACCAATTCATATGTGCCTGCTTTTGGTTCACGGTATTCGTCATATTCGCAAGTTAAATCACCTAACCAAAAATACGCTCCTGAAGAATTTACGATTTTCGTTTCAATAGCTGGACTCGTTCCGAAACTTTGACCTTCTCTTTTCACTACTCTTTTTAATAATAACGGTTTCCCTGTGAGGGTGCTTTTCATTACAGGTGTTTGATCCTTAAACTCTTCAGCAACTTTTTTGCTTACATAGGAGTACAAATTATATACATCAATCTCACCGTTTGCATCAGCAGCTTCGCCTTCCAACCCTCTAATGAGATAATCCGTAAAAGCACCGTGGCCATTTCTGTCCCACGCCCATTGATTTGACGTACATGCAGCGATCAATACTTTCCCCGACCCTTTTACCTCTAGGCCTCTTACCATTTCATGTTGTATATTTCTTGCAATGGCACCACTATGACAAGTATCAAAAAACGCCAGTACAGTACTAGCAATAGTATGATCAATCAAATCTCTTACATCTGTCATTTTAATCATGGAATCTTCTGGATTATAAGCATCGCCATCGAAAGGAACAAAATAACCTTCATTATTATGCAAAAAGCCATGACCTGCCCAAAAAAGAAATAATATATCATTTGGAGAAGCATCTTCAAAAAAGGACGTTAAAGCGGAGTGTAATATATCCCGCTTTGCAATGTTCCCTTGAAACACCTCTACATTTTCTTTTTTAAAAAACGACGGAGGTTCTAACAACAATCTTTTTATTTCACTAACATCATTAACTGTATTAGGAAGAGGGGAAGTATTTAAATATTGGTCTACTGCTATAAGCAAAGCTTTATAAACCATTGTTGATCACCCTATCGTATCAACATCTGAATTTGATTTTTGTATGGCAATAGAGATATGATTACGAACAATCTACAAATTGGAACTGTAACCCAACACCATCACTTTATATTCAGAATCGATTATAAAAATTTGTATTTACGACAACCAATTAACAGTCGGAACTTCATAGACAACAGTAGCTACATTCAAGAAACAACAGGCATAATCCCTATTGAATTCCCCAAATTTCCATCGCCTTTTTCACCAGTTTTTCTTGTCTTGAGAGAATCTGATTCTTTGTCCATTCCTTTTCCTCTAATATTTCTTTCGTAAGATCAAACGATACTTTTTTGTTTCGTTTTTCGTAAATTTCCTTTTTACGGTCAAATGAATAGTATTGTGCAGCAGAATTTTTCACACCGCTCAATAAAGTCAAATTTCCAAGCTTATGAACCAATTCTTGATGAACATCAGGCGTGAAACGTTGGATCCAATATTCATCTTTTAGCTTTTGCGGAAGGATGTGCTCCACCGTAATTCGTCCATGGAATTGTTTTACCACGCTCTGATCTTGGCTTTCTTGTTCCAAGCGAAGGAGTATTGCTTTTACAGCAGGAGAATGGTAAATATCCGCACGTATCAATTGTTCAAATTCTTTATTATCCGCATATTTTTTAACCGTTTCAATCAGTTCATCCGCTGAACATCCTTTATTGATCAAATTAATCACTTGATAATAAACCGTATTTCGTTTTGTTTTGCCAAGCCGGCGAACCCAGTTTTGGTACGTGATTTTTTCCATTAATTCAACAAAATCAGCGAATTCCATATCCGGCACCGGTTTATTTAGAAACGCAAGCACAGGAGGTATCCACTCATCATGAGCAACCCGATGGAGGGAAGAGATGAGTTTTTGCGTCTTAAGATGATTATCGAAATCGTTTTCCATAATTTTTTCATAATGATGAGCCGAGCGCAGGAGAAATTCAGCGAAACGAGCGGGAGCTTCTTTATATTCTTCAAGGATCTCATCAAACTCTTGATAAAGAATTTCCTGCTGCTTGTTCCCTTTGATCGAAGTCCGCAAATGGCTTAAGAAATTATCCAGCTGCCGAATGCCAACGATATTCTCCAGTTCATTCCAACATTCTTCCACTCGGCTTCTCTCAAGAGGCTTGCTTTCACAATATTCAAACAGCCGGTTTTTTAATAAATCCCCGTTGGAAAGAGACATTCCTCTCGCATTTAAGACATTAAAAAGCCGGTAGGCGGAGGTAAAGTTATCGGTGACCACAAAGACAACATATACATGTTCTAAAATATAATTGACCAACCGCCGCAACTCGACTTCGCTGAATTCTGAAACTACTTGTTTGATTTCAAGCATATTGTCATAAAACTTCGCTTGAGTTTCACTCATTTCTTGTGCAGAGCTTATATCTTCCCCCATGAGGATATACTTCTGGAAAAATGCTTGATCTTGCTTTCTGACTATCAGGCGAGGCTGCTCCGGTTCATCCGTATAAGGGTTTACCGGCATAATTCGTTTTTGAATATCCTCTACACTAGAAGGATGCGTGATCAACTGCTTCATAACCGCAAAAATAATATTTAAAGTCGTTAACCGCTGCTGGCCGTCTACGACTTCATAACGGCGGTTGCGTTCTTTTTCAATCGTAATAATCGATCCGATAAAGTATTCAGGGTCATTACGCTGATAAGCTTGGCAAATATCTTCTATCAACTCGCGCGCATGGCTTTTCTCCCAAGAATACGGCCGTTGATAAGGAGGAATTTCATAAATTTTGTTTTCCGTCAGTATCTCGTTGATCTTTTTTTCACTTGCCTCCATTTAGCATCATCTCCCCCAGTAGCCAGATTTACTTTTACACATACATCTATAATACAGATTTTACGTTTTTACAACTCTCTCCTTTTTCACACATGTTAACTTCTTCTCAAAAACAAATCCATATCATAGTTTTGTAATGATTGATGAAGAAATTTTATGTAAAAAAGGATTCCTCGTAAGCGAACATAACAAAAAGCAATCTTGAAGCATCTATGGGGTAGTTATGGAGAAGTTCACCAATGAAATGGATGCAGCGGGTATAGCTAGAAGGAGAAAGCAGAGGATCTCTATAACCATGATGCAAAACATAGAGGGAATTCGTAATTTTACATTTCAGAACATATCCGTCGTAAATAAATTCGCACAAACGAATAAAGCAATCCCCCACATGCGTCAATAACCACATTCGCCAAAAGCGCCATCCTCCCCGGTTGAAACGATTCAGTTCCTTCTTCCGTTTTTGAATATAAATCATTTTTCCATCCACTCCAACTCCTCCAGCGACTGGACATCTTGAAGAATGTAGCGAATCGTTTTTTTCATGGACTTTGGCAGCTGTTGAAAGGATAGCATACATACCTCCCAATACTACTTATAATTATCCCCTTTAAAAATTTGTTTTAACTGATGAGCAAGCTCCCGAACCATGTCTTTTGCGGTCATATTGGCGGACAATTCCCCACGTTGATACGCTTCGATTAATATATGTTTGAAACGCTCGGTTTCTGATCGCAAAGTCTTTTTCTTCGGCACAACAGTCACCCCCAACGTAAAAATGCAATAAGCCTCCCGCTGAACGGTTTCAACAGGAGGCTTGCAAACGGTTATTTATCGCTTTATCGTTTTGACAAAGACGTCAATGACCCGGTTTTGTTCGTCGATGGTCATGCTAGAACCAGACGGCAAACAAATGCCATTGGCAAACAATTCATCCGAAACGCTCCGACCTTCCTGATGCGGATAATACGTTACCCCGCCAAACACAGGCTGCAGATGAAGCGGCTTCCATACAGGTCTTGCCTCGATATTTTCCTCAGCAAGCGCGTTGATAATATCCATTGGCGTCACGCCAAGCGCTTGCTGGTCGATCGTCAACGTCGTCAGCCAGCGGTTGGACATTGTGCCTTCCAATTCAGGCATAAACTGAACACCTTCGATATCCCCTAACGCTTGCACGTAGCGGTCAAAAATCGCCCGTCTTGCTTTCACCCGCTCGTCCAACACTTCCAACTGCGCCCGGCCGATTCCAGCGACGATATTGCTCATGCGGTAGTTATATCCTACTTGGCTATGTTGATAATGCGGAGCCGGATCGCGAGCCTGAGTCGCTAGAAAACGAGCTTTTTGCAATGCTTCGACATCATCGGAAACCAACATTCCACCGCCAGAGGTCGTAATAATTTTGTTTCCGTTAAACGAATAAATGCCGAACTTCCCAAACGTACCACTTTTCTTCCCTTTATATGTAGAACCAAGCGACTCCGCCGCATCTTCCACCACTGGCACTTGATAATGATTGCAAATCTCTAAAATTTCATCCATCTTCGCGCTTTGGCCGTATAAATTAACAACAATCACCGCTTTTGGAAGCTTGCCTTCCTTCTTCGCTACTTCCATCGCTCTTTCTAACGCCAACGGAGACATATTCCACGTATCAGGCTCCGAATCGATAAAAACAGGCTCCGCCCCTTGATACAAAATCGGATTGGCACTTGCGATAAACGTCAACGAAGAACAAAAAACTTTATCCCCTTGTTGGACATTCAACAACCGTAACGCAAGATGAATCGCCGCTGTCCCCGAACTAACCGCAGCCGCTCCTTTTGAACCTACATATTCCGCCAACTCTTTTTCAAACGCATCGACATTCGGACCAAGCGGAGCAATCCAGTTTGTTTCAAACGCTTCATTGATGTACTTTTGTTCGTTCCCGCTCATGTGGGGAGGGGAAAGGAAAATTCGAGATTTGTTAGTCATTCGCTATCATCCTTATATGCTAAAGTTGATAATCTCCCTTAATAAAAAATTATAACACTAATCTAGCAGTCTAGTCGGACATCCGACTGCTTTTTTGAAATCTGGTATATCCCGAATTACCGTTGAACCCGCACCAATAACACTCCACTTACCAACTTTTATTCCCGGAATAATCGTCGCAGACGCACCAATATGAGTTCCTTCTCCAACCGCAACGTTTCCTGTTAAAGTAGCGTTAGGAGAAATATGGGCATAATCCCCTATACGATTATCGTGTTCTACAATCGCCCCTGTATTGATAATGACATGTTTACCGATTTCCGCATTTGCGTTCACCACACAATTCGGCATAATCACAGTTCCTTCTCCAATGCGTGCAGAAGGGCTAATAATGGCGGAAGGATGAATTAATGTAGCAAACTTTTTATTATCAACACCAATCCGCTTTACTATTTCGGCGCGTACTTGATTGTTTCCGATAGCGATAATCAACTTCGTATTCCGATCTCTATTTATAATGCTCAAAACGACAGAAATCGGACCATATAATACTCCATCCCTATTATAAACATCTTTATATTTATCGTCTAAAATCGCAATAATTTGGTAGCCTCCCACCGCAAAAATGATATCTTGAATTACCTTGCTATGGCCACCTTCGCCGATGACGACAATCGGATTCATCTACATCATCCACTCTTTTTTGCATTTTTAGTGCCAGTGAATTTTTCCATGGTAACATGTCCCTCATGACTGATGCCTTCGGATTTAAGTACTTTAATCACGGTAAGAAAAAGAATCTTTAAATCGAGCCAAAACGATTGATGGTCCACATACCAAACGTCTAATTCAAACTTCTCTTCCCATGAAATCGCATTGCGTCCATTCACTTGTGCCCAACCAGTAATGCCTGGTTTTACTTCATGACGACGGGCTTGTTCTGGTGTATACAGCTCTAAATACTCCATTAGCAACGGCCTAGGTCCTACTAGGCTAATATCCCCTTTTAACACATTAAACAGCTGTGGCAACTCATCGAGACTATACTTCCGAAGAAACTGCCCAAACGGAGTTAGTCTTAGATGATCCGGTAATAGCTCTCCTTTTTCATCTCGTTCCTCTGTCATTGTGCGAAATTTATACAAATAAAAAGGTTTGCCATGCAACCCGGGACGTTGTTGTTTAAAGATAACGGGAGAGCCTAATTTATAGCGAACAAGTATCGCAGTTATCAACATGACAGGTGATAATATGATTAAAGCAATAAGAGAAACGACGAAATCAAAACTTCGTTTTAATATAGTTATCACCTCGTTTCTTTGGATTAAAAGTTAAATCTGACAAACAAACCAAACTATAAAAGCTCTTTCACTTTTATCATACAGCTATTCTCTTTAAAATCATGTGTTTATTTTTTTAATAACACACTTTCATACCCATTTGGATTATTCGATTGCCAGCGCCAAGCATCGCGACACATTTCTTCAATCCCTCTCGTGGCAACCCAACCTAGCTCTTCTCTGGCTTTAGTAGGGTCCGCATAACAAATGGCTACATCGCCTGGACGACGACCGACGATTTTGTACGGGATTTTGATACCTGTCACCCTTTCAAATGCCGATACGAGCTCAAGAACGCTGTATCCCCGCCCTGTGCCGAGATTATACGCCTCTACTCCTGTTGTGTTCATTACTTTTTCCAATGCTTTCACATGCCCGATTGCTAAATCAACGACATGAATATAATCGCGAACTCCAGTACCATCTACCGTTGGATAGTCATTGCCGAACACACGAAGCTCTTTTAATTTTCCTACTGCTACTTGTGTAATATAAGGCATTAAGTTGTTCGGAATACCGTTCGGATCTTCACCAATTCGCCCGCTTGAATGCGCCCCAATCGGATTAAAGTAACGTAAAAGGGCAATACTCCATTCATTGTCAGATACATATAAATCACGTAAAATTTCCTCAATCATCAGCTTCGTTCTTCCATATGGGTTTGTTGCTTGAAGTGGGAAATCTTCAGAAATCGGCACACGCTCCGGCGTTCCGTATACAGTCGCTGAAGAGCTGAACACCATTTTCTTCACACCGTATTTTTGCATCACTTCGCACAACACTAGTGTGCCAGTAATGTTATTATGATAATAACGAAGCGGAATCGCTACCGACTCCCCTACAGCCTTCAACCCAGCAAAGTGAATCACCGCATTAATCGAATGATTAGAAAATACTTCTACAAGCTGCTTCTTTTCCAGTAAGTCAATGTGATACACAAGAAACTCTTTTCCTGTAATCTCACTAACTCTTTTTAACGCTTCCGGCTTACTGTTTACAAATGAATCTACCACAATAATATCATATCCTGCATTCAACAATTCGACACAAGTATGGCTACCGATATAACCAGCGCCACCTGTTACAAGGATGGTCATTTGAGTTCCTCCGTAAAATTAAGATCATTCCCTTCAATAAATCGAGAATAAATTCCACGCATTTCATGAAGAACATTTTTTAAGCTATAAGGTTGAATCTCATTTAAAGAGGCTTGTCCCATTTGCTCACGTAGTTTTTTATCGTTAATTAACTTTACAAATGACTCGATTAAAGATTGATCATTTTCTAAGTCGACTACAAACCCATTTACTCCATGTTTTACCAAATCTCTTGATCCCCTGATATTTGTTACAACTAAAGGTTTTCTAGATGCCATTGCTTCCATAACGCATCGGTAACTATTCACCCCAGTGCTAGTGTATAAAAAAGCCCAGTACAAATAGGGCATTTCGGTCATAGAAAATGCCCTAGGTAGCGGAAAGAACTCG
>NZ_PIJG01000063.1:0-13167 GCF_002809955.1 Geobacillus sp. Manikaran-105 | reverse complement strand
TGGATCGCTAAATTATTGCGTTATGGACTGATTGAAAAGAGTTTTGTGCCACCCGCGCCAATTCGAGAATTGCGGGACTTGACCCGTTTACGCAAAAAAGAAAATGGAAAAATATCACCATCCCTGTTATGATGGTAAAGGGTTTAGCGAACAAGGTGTCTACTTTCGTTTGTTGTTTAGGTACCTTGTTTTGTTGGTAAAAAGGTGTTGGCAGGTGAAACGATGAGAGATTTCCTTTCCCGCTGGCTTCCTGTCATTCTCTGGTGTGTCGTCATTTACACGTTCAGCGAGTCTTCCTGGTTCACTGGGGCGAATACGGCGCATGTGCTGCAGAAGATTTTATCGTACTTGCCGTTTGGCGGCGGGGATGAAGAGGGGCCGCCATTTTTGAACTTTTTGATTCGCAAAGCGGCGCATTTGACGGAGTTTGGCATTTTGGCCGCGCTTGTGTGGCGGGCGCTGTTGCCCAAGCGGTTTGCGTATGCGGGCGCCTGGCTGTTTGCGACCGCCTACGCGGCGACCGACGAGTGGCATCAATCGTTTGAACCAGGACGGACGGCGACGCCAAAAGATGTGGCGATTGATTCATGTGGGGCGCTCCTGGCGCTTTTGATTGTATGGGCTTGCCGCTGTTGGGCAAGGACCAAGCATCGGGCGGTCAAACGCGGCGTATAATAGAACAAAGCTCTCCCATCGTATAGATTTAGATGTAAACGGAAAGAATGGCCAATAACGAGTATGCGAGAAAAGGGAGAGAGGGCCATGGTCGCGTTTATCGCGGGAATGTTTGTGGGTTCGTTTGTGATGCTCGTCATCATGAGCATGATGGCGGTGGCGAAACGGGCGGATGAAGCAAGCGAACGGTGGAGGGAAAAGTGAGAAGTCCCTTGCGGCAGGCAAGGGATTTTTTTTGAAAATGCTGTGCGATCATGTTTACGTCAGCTTGCAAAAAAGGCCGCACATTGTTTGAGAACCGCCGTGAAAGACCGGCGAAGCACAACGGATTCGAAAAGTTGAAGGGGATAAAATGATGTTTTTGTTGCAAAGTTTTTCAGTTTGAGAAACGTTGCTGGGGAGCAACATTTCCCCTTAAATCACTAGTATTTAAAAAAAGCTTGATGGCGCACAAAAAATCGGATATACTATGTGTAACCGGTTACACATAGACAGAAAAGAAGGAATCGAACATGGCAACGATTCGTGATGTGGCAAAGCGTGCAGGTGTCTCCGTCGCCACCGTTTCGCGGGTGTTAAATCAAAATGGATATGTTAATGAGGAAACGGAAAGACGGGTTAGACAGGCGATGAAAGAGCTCAATTATAAACCGAATGAAGTGGCGAGAGCTCTGTTTAAAAAAACATCGAAAACAGTCGGACTCATTGTCCCTGATATTACCAATCCGTTCTTTCCCGAGCTCGTGCGCGCGGTGGAAGATGTGATGAATATTTATGACTATACGGTCATTCTATGCAATTCCGATGAGAAAGTAGAAAAAGAACGAGAATACATCGAAGTGTTAAAGCAAAAATATGTGGACGGCGTCATTTTGACCACGAATCAGTTCGCGCCGGAAGAAGTCGAGGAATGGGATGTTCCGATTGTCGTGCTCGACCGTCCGTTGCATGAACGGTATCCGTCGGTGGTTGCGGACAACTACGGAGGAGCTCGTTTAGCGACGCGTCATTTGTATGAAGTGGGCTGCCGGCGGATTGCCCATATTCAAGGGCCCAACCACGTGGTGAACGCCATGGAGCGTTTCCGCGGCTATCAAGATGAAATGAAGGAGCTGGGGCTAGGGGATCGCCAGCTCGTCATTCAAGGAAATTACCAGTTGAAGCAGGCGAAAGAAGCGGTGATGGCTGCGTTGGCTGAACATGATATGGACGGGATCTTTGCCGGCAACGACGCGATGGCGGTCGGTGCTTTGAAAGCGGTTCAGCAATACGGGCTGCGGGTTCCGGATGATATTGCCATTATTGGCTACGACGGCATCCCGCTGACGGAAATGACAACACCCGAACTATCGACCGTGTCTCAGCCTATTTACGAAATGGGGGCCATGGCGGCAAGAATTTTAATCAAACAAATTGAGGGAAAGCCCCTTGAAAAGCTCCATTATCAACTTCCGGTTCAACTTGTGGTGCGGCAGTCGACGTCAAGGAGGGGATTGACTTGAACAAACCAACCATTACGGTGATCGGCAGCCTCAACATGGACTTAGTCACTGTGGCGGCACGGTTTCCAAACCAAGGGGAGACGATTTTAGGCGAACAGTTTCTCACCACTCCCGGCGGCAAGGGGGCGAATCAGGCGGTGGCCGCCGCCCGCCTCGGCGCCAACATTCGGATGATTGGCGCAGTGGGGGATGATGCGTTTGGGCAAGCGCTCATCCGTTCGTTACAAAATGAAGGCGTTTCCGTCGATTATGTGAAACCGGTTACACATGGGAGTACAGGCATTGCTTCCATTACGATTTCTGAGCGGGACAATCGGATCATCGTCGTTCCTGGGGCGAATCATGCGCTTACGCCGGAGGATCTGGATCCATATGAATCCGTGATCGCCGAAAGCGATGTGTGCTTACTGCAGCTGGAAATCCCGCTTCCCGTTGTGGAACGGGCGGTTTCGATCGCTCATCGCCATGGCGTGCGCGTCATCGTCAACCCCGCTCCGGCCCAGCCACTGCCGCCGTCGGTGCTTGAGCAGGCGAGTTTCTTGACGCCCAATGAACATGAACGGACGATTTTGTTCGACAAGATGGACGAAGAAGCGTTTGCCGATAAGCTGATTGTCACCGAAGGGGCAAAAGGGGTGCGCATTTGGCAAGATGGACAAGAACGGCTCATTCCAAGTTTCCAAGTTCCCGTCGTGGATACGACGGGCGCGGGCGATACGTTTAACGGGGCGCTTGCCGTGGCGCTGGCGGAAGGGAAGGCGCTTCATGAAGCGTGCCGATTTGCCAATGCGGCGGCGGCCTTGTCGGTGACAAAACTTGGGGCGCAAGCTGGGATGCCGAGACGGCAAGAGGTCGAATCATTTTTGTCCAGACAGAAGGAGAGTCACTGATGAAAAAAAGCGGGATTTTGAATAAAGAATTGAACACGCTGCTTGCCTCGCTCGGGCACACCGATACGATCGTGATTGCCGATTGCGGGCTGCCGATTCCGAACGAACAGGCGCGCATCGACTTGTCTCTCGTCAAAGGGTTTCCGCCCTTTTTATCCGTGTTGGATGCGGTTGTTGATGAATTGGAAATTGAAGCAATCGTACTAGCCGAGGAGATCAAAGACCAGAATCCGGATCTATACGAAAGCATCAGGGCAAGAATGGGTGGTGTGCCTGTGCAGTTTGTTCCTCACGAACAATTCAAAGCGATGACGAAGCAGGCGAAAGCGGTGATTCGCACAGGAGAGGCAACCCCCTATGCCAATATCATTCTGCGTTCCGGTGTAAGTTTTTCATCGAAAGATTTCTGAAGGAAAAGGAGGGCAGAAACGATGAGGCCCTTGATTGACATGCGGTCGATTCAAAAATCGTTTGGCGCCAATATCGTTCTGAATGGCGTTGATTTTGAAGTGCTTCCTGGAGAAGTGCATGCGTTGATGGGAGAGAACGGAGCGGGGAAATCGACGCTGATCAAAGTTCTGACCGGCATTTATGAGCGGGATGGGGGAACGATTGTTGTCAACGGGCGCGAAGTGCATTACCGTCATCCGAAAGAGGCGGAACGCGACGGGATTGTCGTGATTCATCAAGAGTTGAATGTCATTCCAACATTGACGGTGGCCGAAAACATTTTTCTTGGCCGCGAGCCGAAAATCGGGAGAACGGGTGTCATTCGTTATAAAGAAATGGAGCAACAGGCCGCTTCCTATTTGCGGAGATTAGGGATGGACCTTGACCCACGAGAACTCGCTGGTCGGTTGTCTGTCGGAAAACAGCAAATGATCGAAATTGCCAGGGCCATTTCGACGAATGCGAAGTGCCTTATTATGGATGAACCGACAGCGGCGCTGACGGAACGGGAAATTCAGGCTTTATTTTCTGTCATTCGCACCTTGAAACAGCAAGGCGTCGCGGTTGTTTACATTTCACATCGGATGGAAGAGATTTTTACCATTTGCGACCGGATTTCGGTTCTCCGCGATGGCCAGTTCATCGGAACGAAACGAGTAAAGGAAACGAACTTCGATGAAATTGTTCAAATGATGGTCGGGCGGCAAATTGGGGAACGCTTTCCAAAACGGCGCGTCACCATTGGAGAAGAACGGCTGCGCGTAGAGCGGCTCACGAAAAAAGGATTGTTTGAGAATGTATCGTTTTCCGTGCGAGCCGGTGAAGTGCTTGGTGTGGCGGGACTGATGGGATCGGGGCGAACCGAGATCATGGAAGCGATTTTCGGAGCCAGACCATTCGATGAAGGAGACATCTATATCGACGGGCGCCCTGTGCGCATCCGTTCTCCGCGCCAGGCCGTCGAACATGGCATCGCCATGATTACCGAAGACCGAAAGCAAAAAGGGCTCATTCTCGAGATGAGCGTCCATGAGAATTTGACCTTGCCGAAGTTGGAACAATTGGCAACAGCGGGATTCATCCAGTCATCGAAAGAACGGGACGTGGTGTTGACATACATTCATCTGTTGGATATTAAAGCCTCTTCCCCAGATTTACCTGTGAAAGCATTGAGCGGCGGGAATCAACAAAAAGTCGTATTCGGCAAATGGCTGGCGATGAACCCGCGCATCCTCATTTTGGATGAACCGACTCGCGGCGTGGATGTCGGGGCAAAGCAAGAGATTTATGAAGTGATCAATGAATTGGCCGCCCAAGGCGCCGCGATCATTATGATCTCTTCTGAACTGCCGGAAGTATTGGGCATGAGCGACCGCGTCATGGTCGTCCATGAAGGGAAAGTGCAAGCGATTTTGGAAAACGACGGGTTGGATCAAGAAACCATCATGCGGGCGGCGACAGGGGGGAATCGATGATGGAAGCAAAGCGAAAATGGGATGTGAAAAAATTAGGGCCTCTCATCGGATTGTTTCTGCTATGCATCGTGCTTTCCATATTGAGCGATGACTTTTTGACGATGGACAACTGGCTCAATCTCCTGCGGCAAGTATCCATCAACGCCTTGATTGCCTTTGGGATGACGTTTGTCATTTTAACAGGAGGCATCGATTTATCAGTCGGTTCTGTGTTAGCGCTCTCAAGCGCGATCACAGCAGGAATGATGGCGCAAGGAATGAATGGTTTTGTCGCTATACTGGTGGGCCTATTAGCGGGTATGGTAATGGGAGTGTTGAATGGGGTGATCATCACCAAAGGAAAAGTCGCTCCTTTTATCGCTACGCTGGCGACCATGACGGCGTTTCGCGGCTTGACTCTCGTTTACACGGACGGTCGCCCGATTACAGGGTTTGCGTCTGATGACATCATGTTTCAGATGATAGGCCGCGGTTATTTCTTCGGCATTCCCGTACCTATTATATTGATGCTCACGGTCTATATCGCTTTGTATGTAGTATTGAAAAAGACTACATTTGGCCGCCATACGTACGCGATTGGCGGGAACGAAGAAGCGAGCCGTCTATCGGGACTTCGCGTTGATCGACTCAAAATATATGTGTATGCCCTAACAGGGGCGTTATCTGCTTTGGCGGGGCTCATTTTAACTTCCCGTTTGAATTCTGCGCAGCCGACAGCGGGAACGGCGTACGAGTTGGATGCCATTGCGGCCGTTGTTTTAGGCGGCACCAGTTTGTCAGGAGGAAGAGGCTGGATTTTCGGCACGTTAGTCGGCGCCTTGATTATCGGTGTATTGAACAATGGATTGAACTTGCTCAATGTGTCGTCGTTTTACCAGCAAGTCATCAAAGGAGCGGTCATTCTTCTTGCGGTGCTGTTAGACCGCCGCAAAGAAGCATGATAGATTTTATTAAAAAAACAAGGGGGAATCGAAATGAGAAAAGCAGTGGGGTTATTGGCGGCGTTATGGCTTGCAGGCGGCGTGTTGGCTGGATGTTCGCTTGACCAGAACAGCGCCTCGAGCGACAAAGGGAAAACGAAACAAGATGGAGAAGTGAAAATCGGTTTGTCCATTTCCACTTTGAACAACCCGTTCTTCGTCACCTTAAAAGAAGGAGCGGAAAAAGCCGCCAAAGACGAAGGGGCGGAATTGATTGTCGTCGATGCCCAAAATGATTCAGCAAAACAAATTAACGATATTGAAGACTTGATCCAGCAAAAGGTCGATGTGCTGTTGGTCAACCCGACGGACTCGAGCGCTGTCACGTCTGCGATTGAATCCGCCAACAGCGCCAACATCCCGGTCATTACCGTCGACCGTAGCGCCGACGGCGGGAAAGTGGTCACCCATATCGCTTCTGACAATGTGGCTGGGGGAAAAATGGCGGCGCAATTTATCGTCGACCACTTGAAAAACGGGGGAAACATTGTGGAATTGGAAGGGATTCCTGGTTCGTCTGCAGCCCGTGAACGGGGGGAAGGATTCCACCAAGTGATCGACAAAGCCGCCAATATGAAAGTCGTCGCCAAACAGGCGGCGGATTTTGACCGGGCCAAAGGATTATCGGTCATGGAAAACATTTTGCAAAGCCATAAAGACATTCAAGCGGTCTTTGCCCATAATGACGAAATGGACTTAGGGGCGTTGGAGGCCTTGCAAGCGCATGGAATGAACAACGTGATTGTGGTTGGATTCGACGCGACCGATGACGCAGTCAAGGCGGTGAAAGAAGGGAAAATGGCGGCCACCGTCGCGCAAAAACCAGCATTGATTGGCGAAAAGGCGGTGGACGCTGCTATCCGCGTTCACAAAGGGGAGAAAGTGGATCCATTTATCCCTGTTCCGCTCGAGTTGGTTCAAGGGCAATAATATGGGATTTTATCCGTGGTGCTAGTTGAGCTCTGACGTTCAACTAGCACCTGGGTTAATCAAAACAAAACTCTGGCAAAGCAAGCTCTTTGATCACTATGTATCTATTAAATGCCATGATAACGACGAAACGCATTAAGGACGCGATTAAAATCATAAGGGTGCATAATCCCGTAAAATTTCCGAAACCGAACGGTAGATGGAATTTCGTTATACCAGTCATACTGAACATATGATTGTGCCTTTAATCCAACATATTTCCAATAAACAATTGGTATTCGATAAGGGTATCGAGATGTTGGTTTTGATCTTGTGACTTTTAATCCAATAGCAATGGCTCGATTGCCTCTAAAACCCAAAATAAGAACAGGACGATATGTACCGCCCTGCCCTTCCTGAAAACGAAAATATATATCGTAAATACCACCCGGCTGCATCATTCTTCATCTAGCCACCGTTGATGCACAGGATTATCGGGATTCACAGTCACAACACCATCAGGGCTAACATCCAATAAAGGAGCAGAAGGCAACCGATCAAAACAAATGCTTGAACTTAAAAACGCATTGATGTTTGCGTATCGATTTCGCACAGCAGGTTTAGCATAAATCGATCTTAATGACTGTGCTCGCACATCTTTTCGCCTTGAGATGGCTGATCTTCGCAACTGGCGATGCTCCTTTCTGCGCATACGCTATCACCACCTTAGCAATAGCATATGCCTGTTTTGAAAAAACATGTACGAGACATACGCTGGCTATAATGTACATCTATTATAGCATATACAAGAGGGGATAACAAAACCAACCAATCTACAAAAATCCGTTGTTTCTACCTTGTTAGGGTGTGACATGTGAGTAGTGATTTCCGCTCTTTCCCTCGACCGGCTCCATTAACCATCGGAGGTCATAAAGAAACGCATCTTGGTTCATACTAAAGAAAAAGATGGAAAAAGAAAGGAACCCACCATGCTTCGTGAACTCGACTGGATGACGTACATCATGATCATTTTGGCCAGCTATCGGTTCACCCACTTGATCGTCTTTGATAAAATCACGGAATTTATTCGCAATCCGTTCATGAAAAAAGAGACGATCCAACACGAGGACGGGAGTACGGAAATCAAGAAGGTGCCGAAATCGAAATTCGGCTATTTGTTGAACTGTTACTGGTGTGCGGGAGTGTGGAGCGCGGTTTTTCTCGCGCTTGGGTATTTATTCATCCCAAAGATCGCCATGCCGTTGATTTTTATCTTTTCGATCGCCGGGGCGCAGGCGATTCTCGAGACGTTTGTCGGAGTCGGGACGAAGGCGATCGACCTTTTGTCAGCGGCGAAAAAGCGGATGGAGTGACATTGGCGGGCGTGCGGCGGAAACATGCGGCACGCTCGCTTTTCTTGCTTTTGTCGATACATCATGGTTGACTTATATAATTATTTAATTATATACTGATTGGCGGAAACCATTTCATTGGTCGGCGTGGCCGTTTCATGATGGATGTTCGTTTTTATATAAGCAAATCATGATATGATGATGAATGGAGGGGTGATATGCCGCAACTCGCAATGGAGATAGGAGCAGCCGCTCGGGTGTTGAAGCTGCTCGGCGATCCGACGCGGCTGACGATTTTGGCGATTTTGAATCAGCGGGAGTGCTGTGTGTGCGAGCTGCTGGAGGTGTTTTCGTCAAGCCAGCCGGCGATCAGCCAGCATTTGCGCAAGTTAAAAGATGCCGGGCTGATCCAAGAGGAGCGGAGAGGGCAATGGGTGTATTATTCGCTCCGGCCGCAAAGCGAATACTACTCCCTGCTGCAAGCGGTGTTGTCGTACGTTCCGGATCAAGAGGAAAACATTCGCAAAATCGAGACAGCGAATCCTGCAGCCCGCTGCGGGTGCTGATGTTAAATGACGAGGTGAATGATGGTGGATTGTTGTGAACCGAAGCGGTTGTCGTTTTTAGACCGCTTTTTGACGGTATGGATTTTTCTTGCGATGGCGGTCGGGATCGCAGTCGGAATTTGGGCTCCTGGGTTGGTGGATGGATTGAATCGTCTGCAAGTCGGTACGACCTCGATTCCGATTGCGATTGGCTTGATTTTGATGATGTATCCGCCGCTCGCGAAAGTGCGCTACGAAGAGATGGGGCGCGTGTTCAAAGATGTGAAGGTGCTCGTTTTGTCCCTCGTGCAAAATTGGGTGATCGGCCCCATTCTCATGTTTTTGTTGGCGGTCGTCTTTTTGCCTGACAAGCCGGAGTATATGATCGGCTTGATTTTAATCGGGCTTGCCCGTTGCATCGCCATGGTCATCGTCTGGAACGATTTGGCGCGCGGCGACACCGAGTACGCAGCAGGACTTGTCGCCTTCAATTCACTGTTTCAAGTATTGTTTTTCTCGCTATATGCGTACGTGTTTGTGACGGTCATTCCGGGATGGATTGGGCTTGAGGGAGCCGTTGTCGAGATCACGATGGCGGAAGTGGCGAAATCGGTGTTTATTTACTTAGGCATCCCGTTTCTCGCTGGCATGGCGACAAGGTTTGTGCTTGTGAAAGCGAAAGGGCGGCAATGGTATGAAACAGTGTTTGTGCCGAAAATCAGCCCGCTGACGCTTGTTGCGCTTTTGTTTACGATCGTGGTGATGTTTTCGCTCAAAGGCGATATGATCGTCAGCTTGCCGCTCGATGTTGTGCGCATTGCGATTCCGTTGCTGCTATATTTTGTCATCATGTTTTTTGTGTCGTTCTTTTTGGCGAAAAAATTGGGAGCCGGCTACCCGGTGTCGACGACGCTCGCGTTTACGGCGGGAAGCAACAACTTTGAGCTGGCCATTGCCGTCGCCATTGGGGTGTTTGGCATTCATTCGGGCGCGGCGTTTGCGGCGGTTATCGGTCCGCTCATTGAAGTGCCGGTGATGCTGGCGCTTGTCAACGTAGCATTGGCGTTTCAGCGAAAGTATTTTTCTTCGGGCAATCCAACATCAACGTAAAGGTGGGAACCAGCGATGAAGAAAAAAGTCATATACTTTTTATGCACCGGCAACTCGTGCCGCAGTCAAATGGCGGAAGGCTGGGCGAAACAAATTTTAGGGGATGAATGGGAAGTGCACAGCGCCGGGATTGAAGCGCATGGCCTCAATCCAAATGCAGTGAAAGTCATGAAGGAAATTGGCATCGACATTTCGAAGCAAACGTCTGATGTCATCGACCCGGATCTCCTCAACCGCGCTGATTTGGTCGTGACGCTGTGCGGCCATGCGGCCGACCATTGTCCGGTCACTCCGCCGCACGTGAAGCGCGTCCATTGGGGCTTTGACGATCCAGCGAAAGCGGAAGGGACGGAAGAGGAGAAGCTCGCGGTGTTCCGCCGCGTCCGCGATGAAATTGGCGCGCGCATCCGCCGGTTTGCTGAGACGGGCGAATAGGAACGGGGCGGCAAGGCGCAGAAACGGTCGCGCATAGGGTGCGCGGCAGCTGCTCGTCGAAGTGCGGCCGGAAACGGGGAAGTGGCTGGGCGGACGAAAACCGCTCAGCGTAACGAAGATGGTGAGAAGCCATCTTGTTGATAGACGAAATGAGCACATCGATGAAGGCGGTGCCACATTAGGTCACTGGAGGAGAAACGAAATGGAGTTATTTCATCAGTTAGCTCGCCGAAACATCAAAATCCGCAAACAGTCCGGTTTCGGAGCGCAATGGCGACAACAGTGGGAAGAGGTGTTTGCCGGCCATTTGACTGCGGAAGAAAAACAACACATCCACCTTCATAATCGGAATGGAGTCAACGGCTACTTATGGCATGTGTTCAGCTATGGGATGAGAGGCTGTTTCACAGGAGAAGAAGCGGAAATGGCGTTTGATCAAGAAGAGAAAACGTGCTGCTATCTTTTCTTTCAACATGGCGACGATGCGTTCACCGTGGAGGATGCGTCCGGATTGAAAGCCGCCGATCTGGCAGCGGAAAACGACAAAATCGATCTATATGTGGTGGACAGCGAGTTCAACTGGACGTTTGTCATGACGCATGAAAGCGGATGGCTTGGCCCGTATTTTAGCAGAAGGTGACAGCCATGGCTTATCGGCGGCCAAGGAAATCCAATGAGACAGAAAGAAAAAGAGTTCCAACCGAGCCCCAGGAAGACTAGGTTGGAACCTTTTTATTATCGCTCGTCGGCCGGGAACACGATGCCGGTTTGTTTTCGCGCTTCGTCCATGATTTCCATCGTCCAAAGCGAATGGCGGTGCGAGTTGACGGCCGATTCGCGTTCTCCGTTTTCGATCAAACGGATAAACTCTTGTGCTTCATAATACATCGGCGGCTTGTCCTGCGGCGCGGTGATGTCCTCGACGCGCCCGTCGCGGTAGCGGATTTCCGCTTTGGTTGGTGTGTGGATGGCGTCGATGATCATGTTTCCGTCTTCCCCTTGAATCTCCGAAGGCAAGTGCGAGTTCGTGATTTTCGAATAAAAGACGACCGCGTCCATGTCGCCGTAATCGAGCACGATCGAGCCTTCGCCATCAACGCCGGATTCGAGCTTCACGCTTTGCGCCTTCACGCCACGGGGCTGGCCGAACAAAACGACCATCGGGTACAGGCAATAGACGCCAAGGTCCATCAACGCCCCGTTGGAGAAAGCTGGGTTGAAGGCGTTGAGCACCGTTCCTTGCTTATAGGCGTCATAGCGCGATGAGTATTGGCAATAGTTCGCCACGTAGCGGCGGATGCGGCCGAGTTTCGGCAAGTGCTCGCGGATGGACAGGAAAGTGGGGAGCAACGTCGCCTTCATCGCTTCCATCAATACGACGCCGTTTCGCTCCGCCGCTTCGATCATCGCTTTGACTTCTCTCGCATTGGAGGCGAGCGGTTTTTCGCATAAGACGTGCTTGCCGTGGTTCATGAGCAAGATCGCCTGCTCGGCATGAAGTGCGTTCGGGCTCGCGATGTAGACCGCATCAATGTCAGGGCTGCCCGCCAGTTCGTGTAAATCAGTGAACGTGCGCGGCGCCCCGACTTTGTCGGCAAACTGCTTTGCGGTCTCCTCGGTTCGCGAGTAGACGGCGGCGAGTTCGAAGGAATCGACGAGGCGCGCGGCGTCAAGAAATGCTTCGGTGATCCAGTTTGTGCCGATTGTTGCGAATCGAACCATGATCCTTCTCCTTTCATTTTCGTCGTCCTTCATTTTAGCATAATTAATTGAGCGAAAATGGGTTTTGTTGTGCCGGATTGGATCACTACCTTGTTAAAAAAGACGGGGTGAAAATGGCGGGAAAAGAAGAAAAACAATTAGAATTGCTATTTCAGCATATATCTTGTATTCAAGATGGTTTTTCATTTCATTATATACAATTTATTGGTTCATCACCAAAAGATGTACTTGCACCTGTCATGAAAGTATGTTAGCTGTTTCTAGCCGAACCCGCAATGCAAAACGCTGGATATTTCTGTATCCGTATCCCCGACGTTTCATCAGTTTCGTCTGTTCGTTTGACGAGTGATTTTGCGATGGCGCGAACAGCAGAACAAGGACAAAACAAATACCGATGAACCCAGGCGTTCAAACGACGTTTCGCCTGTTGCTCATCTTTGCTTTTGAACACATAGCGAACATGTTGGAGCGATTGGTAAACAGACTTTAAGTAATCGCTTTCATTACACCATTCTCGTATGATTTGACGTTCTTCCTCCGTCAATTTCTCTGGGCATTGGCTCAATAAACGGCAAACGTAACGAACATTTCCGTGTTTCTTGCCTCCTTTGCCCAAATATTTGCGACAACGTTCTAAAGCATCGGTAAACAGCTGAATGACATGGAAATAGTCGACGACATGTGTCGCCTCTGGGCAAACCCGTTGAATCGCTTTTTTCATCGCTGGAGCCAAGTCACTCACGACATACTGAACGGAACGAGACACATGAGCCAATGCACGCCCAATGGCTTCCTCGTTCTTTCCTGCTTCCATGGCATACACTTCTCCCGTTTCGGCCTCCATGATCGCCACTCCATAGTCGTGCCCTTTTCGAAACGCAAACTCATCGACACAAACCGCCTTTGGTTGGACGTCATTCGATAGGAAGGAAGGGGCATGGGTATAAAACCATCGTTCAACGGTCGTGTAAGGAAGCTTGAGCATACGAGCCACCGCCTGAATGGATGTTCCGATGCAAGATTGCGCGACCCATCGCTGAAAAGCATCCGTCGCCACACTTCGAGGAGAGATGGCTGGATACGACGTGCTGAACGTCACGCCACACGTGCTACAACGTCTGC
>NZ_PIJG01000062.1:0-12750 GCF_002809955.1 Geobacillus sp. Manikaran-105 | reverse complement strand
GGTATGGTGAGTGATGTGTTTGACACCCCTGCATCATACCAAGAGGGCTTTTTTTGATCAAGTCCCCGGAAAAGCTCCTAACGGGAATGCTCCTTTTTGCTTGTAGTGTACCACCGCATCGCGCAATCATGCCTTTTCGGTTCCGAATTGCGCTTTCCTTCAAAAACAGGTGACTGCACTTTTCTTTTTGTTCTTTTCCAAAAAAGGGGCTGACCCAAAAGGCTGTCTGTCTTCAGTATAGACACAAAATATAGTGCGGAAGAAGCGGTCGGTGTATATATAGAAACGAAAGAGGGTGTCCCGATCCTTTTGGGACACCCCCGTTCCTGCCTTGGTTAGCTTTCCAACAATAAGTCTTCCGGATTTTCGATCAAGTCTTTCACCGTTTTCAAGAACCCGACGGCCTCTTTGCCATCGATAATGCGATGGTCGTACGACAAAGCAACGTACATCATCGGCCGGTTTTCGATCCGCTCTTCGTCGATGGCGACCGGGCGCAGTTTGATCGAATGCATCCCTAAAATGCCGACTTGCGGGCCGTTGAGAAGCGGAGTCGACAGAAGCGAACCGAACACACCGCCGTTTGTGATCGTAAACGTGCCGCCTTGCAAATCGGCAAGCGACAGCTTATTGCTGCGTGCTTTCGCCGCCAATTCGGCAATGTCGCGCTCAATTTCGGCGAAGTTTTTCCGGTCGCAGTCGCGCACAACCGGAACGACAAGCCCTTCATCCGTCGATACGGCAACGCCGATATCGTAATATTTTTTCAGCAAAATCTCATCGCCTTGGATCTCCGCGTTGACGTACGGATATTTTTTCAGCGCCGCGACAGCCGCTTTGACGAAAAACGACATAAAGCCAAGGCGGACGTCATGCTCTTCGAAAAATTTATCTTTTTTCCGCTTGCGCAAATCGATGACCGCCGACATGTCAATTTCGTTAAATGTCGTCAACATCGCGGTCGTTTGCGTCACTTCCAGCAGCCGTTTGGCGATCGTTTGCCGACGGCGCGACATTTTTTCGCGGATGACCGGCTTGCCGGCCTCAGCGGTTGGAACGGCGGCCGGCGTCGACGTCGGCGCGGCTTGCGGCGCCGGCTGCGGAGCGGCGGCCGGCTGGGCGGCAAACGAGGCGACGTCTTGTTTGCGCACGCGTCCAAGCGGATCAACGGTCGGCACTTGCGTCAAGTCGATCCCTTTTTCACGCGCCATTTTCCGAGCAGCCGGCGAAGCAATCGGTCGTTGGCCTGGCGCTTGGGCAACCGCAACCGGCTGCGGCGCTGGCTGCTCAGCACGGTCGACCGGCACAGCCGGTTTTGGTTCCTCGGCCAGCTGCGGCGCCTTCTCTGGTGCAGGCGGTGCCGACGCCGCTCCTTCTCCGATAATGGCGATCGCTTGACCGACCGCAACCGTATCGCCTTCATTGGCAAGCAGCTGTTGCAAAACGCCCGACTCTTCCGCCATAATTTCCACGTTCACTTTATCCGTTTCCAGCTCGCAAATCGATTCTCCTTTTTCCACGTAGTCGCCCGGTTTTTTCAGCCATTGGGCGATCGTTCCCTCCGTGATGGATTCTGCTAACTCTGGGACTTTGATCTCAGCCACGTTGATGCCCTCCTCAAATGTTCCGTAGTCATCATTCATGCTTCGTCAATGCACAGCGGATGATGCGCTCCTGCTCTTTTCGGTGGACGACCGGATCACCTTCCGCCGGGCTCGCCCGCCGGCGCCGCCCGATATAGCTGACATCGACACCGTCTGGGGCAACGGCACGCAGGTGCGGCTCCATATACGTCCACGCGCCCATGTTTTTCGGTTCTTCCTGCACCCAGACGAGCTCTTTGACGTTCGGATAGCGGGCGATGATGTCTCTCACTGCTTCTTCCGGGAATGGGTACAGCTCTTCAATGCGCACGACGTGCAGCCAATCGAGCCCTTCGGTTTTGCCGATCTGTTCGGCTAAATCGATCATCAATTTGCCGGTGCCAAACACGATGCGTTCCACTTTGCCGGCGTCAGCGCCCAATCCCGGCTGTTCCAGCACCGGCGAGAACGCACCGTCAACGAACGCTTCCGCATCCGATGCCGCCAGCGGATGGCGGAGCAAACTTTTCGGCGTCATAATGATGAGCGGGCGAACTTCTTCCCTTGTCAACAGCGCCGCCTGCCGCCGCAAAATATGGAAATATTGCGCGGCCGTCGATAAGTTGGCGACCGTCCAGTTGTTTTCCGCCGCCAGCTGCAAAAAGCGCTCGACGCGGCCGCTTGAATGTTCCGGGCCCTGCCCTTCGTAGCCGTGCGGCAAGAGCATGACAAGCCCAGATTTTTGCCCCCATTTCGCCCGGCCGGATGAAATGAATTGATCAAACATCACTTGCGCCATGTTGGCGAAGTCGCCAAATTGCGCTTCCCACAGCACGAGCGTCTCCGGCGCGTACACGTTGTAGCCGTATTCATAGCCGAGCACGGCTGCTTCCGTCAGCGGGCTGTTGTACACGACAAATGACGCTTTGGCGCCGCTGATATGGTGAAGCGGCACATACTCTTTGCCGGTTTTGACGTCATGCAGCACTAAATGGCGCTGTGCGAACGTGCCGCGCTGCGAATCTTGACCAGTCAGACGGATCGGCACCCCGTCTTGCAAAATCGTGGCGAACGCCAAAATTTCCGCGTGCGCCCAATCGACTTTGCCGTTTTGCGCAAACACGCCGCTTCGCCGTTTTAAAATGCGCTCAAGCTTGTTAAAGACGTTGAATCCGTCCGGAAACTGCAACAATTCTTCGTTCACACGATGGAGCACGTCTTTCGCCACGCTTGTTTTCACTTCCGGTAGCCGATCGACGACCGGTTTGGGCGGATCCATGATGAAATCAAGCTCGTCTTCGTTTTTCGGCACCCGCTCGTAGGCGATTTTCAGCCGTTCCGCCACCTCTTGCTCCATTTCGTCGACTTCCCGCTCGGTGATGATCCCTTTTTCCATCAATTTTTGCTCATACAGCTTGCGCACAGTCGGATGTTGGTTGATGATCGCGTACATCGTCGGATTCGTCGCCATCGGTTCATCCATTTCATTATGACCGAAACGGCGGTAACCGATTAGGTCAATGACAAAGTCTTTTTTAAACCGCTGGCGGTAGGCAAACGCCAAGCATGCGGCCGCCAAACAAGCCTCCGGGTCGTCGGCATTGACGTGCACAATCGGCACCTCAAACCCTTTCGCCATATCGGAAGCATACGTCGTCGAGCGTGAATCGTAGCTTTCCGTCGTAAAGCCGATCATGTTATTGGCGATGATATGGATCGTCCCGCCGGTCGTATAGCCGCGCAGCTGGCTTAAGTTGAACGTCTCGGCGACAATGCCTTGCCCCGGGAAAGCGGCGTCGCCATGAATTAAAATGGCAAAAGAAGCATCTGTCTTTTGTTCCGGCACGCCCGGTTTTGTCCGATCTTCTTGCGCGGCGCGCGTGTAGCCAAGCACAACCGGGTTGACCACTTCAAGGTGGCTCGGGTTGTTGGCGAGCGTAATCCGCATCGTATGCGCGCTTTTATTGCGAAGGCGGCGCGCCGCCCCCAAATGGTATTTCACGTCGCCCGTCCAGCCGTAGGTGATGGCCACCGCTCCTTCAGATGGAATAAAGTTTTTGCTCTCTGCATGCTGAAACTCGGCAAAAATCATTTCGTACGGCTTGCCGAGCACGTGAGCCAGCACATTCAGCCGGCCGCGGTGCGCCATGCCGATGTTGACGGCATCGATTTCATGTTCGATCGCCTGCCTGACAAGCTCATCCAAAAGCGGCACCATGGCGTCAAGCCCCTCAATCGAAAACCGCTTTTGCCCGACGTACGTCCGATGGATGAATTTTTCAAACCCTTCGACTTCCGTCAAGCGGCGCAACAAGGCGACCCGCTCTTTGTTCGCCAGGCTCGGATAGTACGCTCCGGACTCAATTTGCTGGATGAGCCAGTTCCTTTCTTCTAGATTATGTACTTGCGAGAATTCAAACGCGATTTTATCGGTATAAACTTTACGCAAGTGCAAGATGGCATCCCAGCCGTTTTGAACATGGGCCGGAGCATGCGGGCAAAGGAACGCAACTGGAATGCGCTTTAAGTCCTCTTCCGTCAAATCGTACTCGTCAAGCTCGAGACGGCGCAGCTTTTTCTCTTCTTTGACGAGCGGATTCGTGTCGGCGGCCAGATGGCCATAATGGCGAATGCTGTCCGCCAGCTTGACAGCGGCGACAAGCTTGCTGAAGGCGTTCGGCGTTTCCGGCAGCCGAAATGTTTGGTGTGTTTGTGCCACACCGCCGTCTGCCGGTGAAACCGGCTCTTCGACAACCGGCGTCCCCCACTGTTCGAATAATCGTTTCAGTTCCGGGTCGACACTGTCCGGGTCATCGAGATACTGTTCATACATGTCGATGACATAACCGAGGTTCGGCCCGTAAAACTGGCTCCACGGTTGAGCGTAGTTTGTCTGTTTTGCCATCGTGAAAAAACCTCCAACTAGTTTTCGTTTCCCTCGAGTTGACAGCTTGTTTCCTCGCAATAGACAACTGTCTGCTTAGCTGCCATTATGCCCGAACGGACAACAAAATAACGGTATAAACGTTTTCACTATTTATTTTAGCACTATCGCTCACTAAAATCGACGAAGAAACTGAAAAAATTTCACTTATTATCACTGTACGAATACACTCGGCTGGAGGCGATAAAAAGAACACCCCGCTGCCATCAGGGCGTCCTCTGCCTTTTATGAAATTTTGAACTTCTCCACCAGTTGTTTCAACTGCCGGCTCATCTCACTTAACGTTTCCGCCGATTCGGTCACCGTTGCCAGCGCCTGCAGCTGGTCATCAGCGGAAGCGGCCACTTCTTCCGCCGCTGCCGCCGACTGTTGAGCGATGGCGGCGATGTTTTGCATGGCGCCGATCACATCATCCTTGCCGCTGTTCATTCGCTTCGCCTCTTCCATGATGTTCGCGAGCGCGTCGGTCAACTGCTCCATCATGCCCGTAATTTTCACGAACGAATCGCCGGTCGTGTGCACCGCTTTCCGTTGCTCGTTGTAAGCGTCTTTCGAGCGGCCGACCGCCTCGATCGCCAGTCCGGCCTGCTGCTGAATCGCAGCGATCGTTGCGCGGATCATTTCCGTCGCTTTCGCCGATTGTTCCGCCAGCTTCCGCACTTCGTCCGCGACAACGGCGAACCCTTTGCCGTGCTCGCCGGCGCGCGCCGCCTCAATGCTGGCGTTTAACGCGAGCAAGTTCGTCTGCCCGGAAATGGCGGTAATCGTTTGAATGACGTCATCGATTTCCCCCATTTTTCTCACAAGGTCGCTAATGACGTTTTCAACGGCGGACAGCTCGTTGTTCGCCTCTTCGGATTTTTGCTGCAGAACATTTAAATGCTCCAAGCCATCGTAGCTCGCCGTTTTCGTTTCATTTGACAACGATTCCATCGAAGCGGTCGCTCCTGTGACCGCTTCGATTTGCTGCGACAGCGCTGTTGTCCGCTCATTGATCGTATCGAGGCTGCCTGCTTGATCGGTTGTTCCTTTGGCGATTTCGCCAATCGCTTTCGCCACTTGTTCGCTTGTCGCCATCGTTTCCTCTGAGACGGCGCTTAAATGATCAGCCGAGGCGGCCAGCTCGTTGACCGATCGGTTCACTTCGCCGATCAGTGCGCGCATATGATCGATCATCTCGTTAAAATGGCGGGCGAGGCGGCCGATTTCATCTTTGCTGGCGGTGCGCACTTGCACGGTCAAATCACCGCCCGCCGCCTTTTCGACTTGCTCTTGCAGCGCCACAATCGGCTTGGTGATCGAGCGCGCTAAGAAATAAACGACGACCAAAGCGATGATGAACGCAATCACCGTAATGACAAGCATGGTTGCTCCGAGCGAGCGGCTCATCGCCGATAAGTCTTTTTCTTTATAGACGGCGCCGACTTTCCAGCCGAGCTCTGGAATCGTAGTGAAGTAAATCACCCGCCGTTCGCCGTCTTGCTCATATTCGTGCATTCCTTTTTCATGCTCGAGCATGTAGCGGACTGTCGCATTGTTCGCCATATTTTTCCCTTTATCTTCCGGATGAACAACCGCCGTTCCCTTCGTGTCAAACAGCACCGGATAGCCGTGATAGCCGACGTCGCTCGCATTGACGATTCTTGTCACCGCATCGAGCGTCATATCGATGCCGATGACCGCCGCAATGCGGCCGTTTTCGCTCACCGCTTTGGCCAACGTCACAACGTGCTTGCCGGTAATCGCATCGACGTACGGTTCGGTCCACACCACTTCATCCGGACGCTTCATCGCTTCTTTATACCACGGGCGGCTCGTCGGATCGTATCCATCCGGGAGCTCTGTCATCGGCGATATGTACATTTTCTTCTGCTCCGTGCCAATATAGATGAATTGCACATTCTCATGCAGGCGCAAAAACGTGCGGAACTGTTTCTCAAGCTGCAGCCACATTTTTTCATCTTGAACCATTTGCAAAGCCAACGGCGATTCACTGAATTGCACTAAGCTATTCTCCTCACTTTGAAAACTGTCGCGAATATCGCCAAGCAGTCCGTCAAGCGCCGTCTGCGCCCGCTGTTTCACGTCAGCATCCACCATCTTCCGCATTTGCACAACCCCAACGAGTTGTGTCGCTGCCAATGAAATCACTAACAATAAAGCCATCAAGACGATCAATTTACTGCGCAATGTCCGGAACACTCTCTATTTCTCCCCTCTGTTTCCTCTTTTTGTCGAACCACGTCCATTATAAAAGGACAATCGTCCTGCGTCTATAGGATGGGCTTCTTATTCATACATAGAGAGCCGCGCCTGTGGGACATTAAACGTAGGCAGGTGAACCACAATGGGCGCGATTGAACATGAGGGCTATATATTTGAGATCGAATACAGCGTCTTGCTGCAAAAAGGGGCGCTGCACGTTTATCGCGACGGTGAATTGATTGAGGAAATTGAGTTTGCATTTTGCGGCGAAAAGCCCGATGAACAGCAAATTGAAGCGCTTGTGAGCGAGTATGTCGAGCAAAAAACCTCCGGCCGCTGTTAGTTGTCGGGGGTTTTTCTTTCCATTTTTTCGCGTTTTCCGTTATGATGAAGGTAAAAAAGCAAGGAGGATCGGCATGTACGATAAACGTTTATACGTCTTTGACGGCAACACCCCGCGCGAAGCGGTCATCCGCAACTATACGACAGACGACTTCGCTGATCTCATCCGCGTGCAGCAAGAAAGTTTTCCGCCCCCGTTTCCATCGGAGTTATGGTGGAACGAACAACAGCTTCACAACCATGTCACCTTGTTTCCCGAAGGAGCGCTTTGCGTCGAAGTCGACGGGCGCATCGTCGGATCGATGACCGGCTTGATCGTTGATTTTGATCCAGCCCATGCCGATCATACATGGGAAGAGATCACCGACGGCGGCTACATCCGCAACCACCGCCCGGATGGCAACACGCTGTATGTCGTCGACATTTGCGTCTCGCCGCCATACCGGAAGCTCGGCCTCGGCAAGTGGCTCATGCAGTCGATGTATGAAGTCGTCGTCCATCTCGGCCTTGACCGGCTGCTCGGCGGCGGGCGGATGCCTGGCTACCATCGACATGCGGCTGAACTATCGCCGGAAGCCTACATCGACAAAGTCGTCGCCGGCGAGCTGAACGATCCGGTCATTACATTTTTGCTCCGTTGCGGGCGAACGCCGCTTGCGATTGTCCGTAATTATTTAGAAGACGAAGAATCGCTCAACCATGCCGTGTTAATGGAATGGCGCAATCCGTTCAAGCAAAAACAAGGACACAATTGACAGAAACGAAAAAAAGGAATCACCAGCATCGGCGGCGAACTAAGAAAAGGAGAACGACCGACGGAAAGGAATGGCGGCCGATGAAATCGATTTTGTATAGTGATCCGCTTGCTCCTTTGCTTATTCGCAATGAATTGTTTTCCCTGCTGCCAGCGCACATTTCCCGTTTGACCGTCGTTTGCATCGGCAGCAACCGCATCAACGGCGACAGCTTAGGGCCGTTCGTCGGCACGCTGCTGGAAAACGCTTATCCGGATCATTTGACCGTCATCGGTACACTTAGGAAGCCTGTCGATGCAACGAACATTCATCGTGTTTCCGAGCGGCTGCAACACGAGCGCGGAGCGTATGTGGTGGCAATCGACAGCATCGTCGGCCCGCAGCCGTTTGTCCATACGATCGCCATCCGCCCTGGCGCCCTTTCCCCTGGCACGGCGCTCGGCAAATCGCTGCCACCGGTCGGAGACATCAGCGTCATGGGAGTCATGATGGAGGACACGGCCGATGTAAGCGCGCTTCCGTATACGAATTTGCACATTGTTTACCAAAAGGCGAAAGTTATCGCTATCGGCCTTTCGCTTACGGTCCGGCAGCGGTATGGCTATGAATCGTCGACGCCGCTGTTGGCATAACGCAAAACGAAAAAAGCGCGGCGAACGTAAACGTCGCCACGCTTTCATTCAGGCAAGTGAAAATGTTCGTTTGACAAACGACACGACTTCCTCAGCCGTGCCGAGCGACAACACCGTCTCTTTGATGCGAGCCGCCTCTTCTTTCGCCAATTGTTTCAACTGAGCGCGCGCCGGCAAAATCGAGGTGGCGCTCATGCTGAACTCATCAAGGCCAAGGGCAAGCAAAATCGGAATCGCGATCGGGTCGCCGGCCATTTCCCCGCACATCCCGACCCATTTTCCTTCGCGATGGGCGGCATCGATCACGTGGCTGATGAGCCGCAAAATCGCCGGGTTGTACGGCTGGTACAAATACGCAACCCGCTCATTCATCCGATCGGCCGCCATCGTATATTGGATCAGGTCGTTCGTTCCAATGCTGAAGAAATCCACTTCTTTCGCAAACTGGTCCGCCATGACGGCAGCTGCCGGGATTTCCACCATCATGCCGACTTCAATTCCATCCGCAACGGCAACCCCTTGGCGGAGGAGCGCCTCTTTTTCTTCAAGCAAAATGGCTTTCGCTTGGCGGAATTCATCGAGCGTCGCAATCATCGGGAACATGATTTTCAAATTGCCGTACACACTCGCCCGCAACAAGGCGCGCAGTTGCGTCCGAAACATGTCTTGCATCTCAAGGCAAAGGCGGATCGCCCGGAACCCTAAGAACGGATTCATTTCTTTCGGCAGCTGCAAATACGGCAGCTCTTTGTCGCCGCCAATGTCAAGCGTCCGCACAACGACCGGCTTGCCATTCATTTGTTCCAGCACCGTTTTGTAAGCCACAAACTGTTCGTCTTCCGTCGGCAGTTCCGAGCGTCCCATGTATAGAAATTCTGTGCGATACAATCCGATTCCTTCCGCTCCGTTCGCCAACGCTCCTTTCACATCGTCTGGCGTGCCGATGTTGGCAGCCAGCTCGACATGAATGCCGTCAGCCGTCACGGTCGCCTCGTGAACGAGTTTCGCCCATTCTGCCTTTTGCGCCTCGTAGCGGGCCCGTTTTTGTTCATATTGGGCGAGCAACTCCGGCGATGGATTGATGATTACTTGGCCGTCGAGCCCATCGACAATGACGATGTCGCCGTTTTTTACTTCCGCCGTCACCGTCTTCGTGCCGACGACGGCAGGGATTTCGAGCGAACGGGCCATAATTGCTGAATGCGACGTCCGCCCGCCGATGTCGGTGGCAAATCCTTTCACATATTGGCGGTTCAGCTGCGCCGTATCGGATGGCGTCAAGTCTTCCGCGATGATCACGACTTCCTCAGAAATGAGGCTCGGGTTCGAGATTGTGACGCCAAGCAGATGGGCGAGGACGCGCTTTGTCACATCGCGGATGTCAGCGGCCCGTTCTTTCATATATTCATTGTCCATCGCCTCGAACATCGAGATGAAAAACAAGGCGGTTTCATCGAGAGCGTACTCGGCATTGACGCGCTCCGTTTGGATTTTTTCTTTAATCGGGTTCAACAATTCTGGGTCGTCAAGCACAAGCAAGTGGGCGGCAAAAATGGCAGCTTTGTCTTCGCCAAGCTTTTCCAAGGCATGCTGTTTGATGGCTTCCAGCTCTTCTTTCGCTTTCGCCACCGCCGCCTCAAGCCGCGCTACTTCCGCTTCAACATCGGCAACAGCCCGTTTTTCGGCTGCCAAATCAGGGGTTTCTAAGCGGTATGCCTTCGCGATGGCAATACCGCTCGATGCAGCAATCCCATGGATCGTTTTTTCGCGGATTGCGTTTCCCATTATTCTGCAAGACCTTCTTTCGCCAACGTATCCGTTAACGCCGCCATTGCTTCCGCCGCATCGGCCCCTTCTGCCGTGATTTTGATCGTTGCCCCTTTCGGAATGCCTAACGACATGACGCCCATGATCGATTTTAAGTTCACTGTTTTGCCGTTGTACTCAAGCTGGATTTCGCTGTTGAATTTGCTCGCCGTTTGCACCAAAATCGTCGCCGGACGAGCGTGGATGCCGGAATCCGAAACGACTTTAAACGTTTTTTCTGCCATGTTCATCATTCCCCTTTTCTTCAATTTTTTCTTTGCCATCATATCAAATGCAGGGGCGGGATGGCAACGGAAAATGCTTGTCCCCGCCCCGCGGCGAATAAGCAGCTTAGCGGATCGTCACAACAGCGTCTTCTCCTCGAGCAACTGAGCCTTGCTTGTTGACGTGAACCGTTTCGCCAGCTTGGAGATTCGTGAAAATCACCGGTGTGACGATCGATGGGGCGTTCTGTTTGACATAATCAAGGTCGACGCGCAAAATCGGCTGTCCTTTTTTCACTTCGTCGCCTTCCTTCACAAGCGCTTCAAACCCTTGGCCGTTCAGCTTCACCGTATCGATGCCGACGTGGATCAAAATTTCATGCCCGCCGGCCGACTGAATGCCAATGGCGTGCTTCGTCGGAAAGACGTTGATGATCTTCCCATCAACCGGAGAGACGACCGTGCCGTCCGTCGGCATGACTGCGAACCCATCGCCCATCATTTTTTGCGAAAACACTTGGTCCGGCACTTCAGCGAGCGGAACGATTTCTCCGGACATCGGCGAAGCGATCGTTTCGGACTCCGCGGCTTCCGAAGCCACTGTTTTCGGCTTTTCTTCTTCCGCCGCACGGGCCGGCGCTTTTCCTTGCATGATGTCTTGAATTTGCCCTTTTAACATATCCGATTTCGGACCGAAAATCGCTTGCACGTTGTTGCCGACTTCCAGCACCCCGGCAGCGCCAAGCGCCTTCAGGCGGTCTTTATCGACTTGGCCAATGTCATGGACCGACACGCGCAAACGTGTAATGCAGGCGTCCAAATGTTCGATGTTTTCCTTTCCGCCAAGAGCAGCGAGCACTTCATACGGCAGGTCGCCAGCAGCGGCCGCCTCGGCTTTCGGTGCTTCCTCGACCGTTTTTTCCCGGCCCGGCGTCGCCAAATCCCATTTGCGGATCGCAAAGCGGAACCCGAAATAATAAATCACGGCAAACACCAAGCCGACCGGAATGACGAGCCACCATGCCGTCCGGTTTGGCAGAACGCCAAACAGCAAGAAGTCAATGACCCCGCCGGAGAACGTCATCCCGATTTTGACGTTCAACAAGTGCATGATCATAAACGACAAGCCGGCAAAAACGCAGTGAATGGCAAACAGCACCGGAGCGACAAACAAGAACGAAAATTCGATCGGTTCGGTAATCCCAGTCAAAAACGATGTCAACGCAGCCGATCCCATAATGCCGGCCACAACTTTTTTGTTTTCTGGCCGCGCTTCATGGTAGATGGCAAGCGCCGCTGCCGGAAGGCCGAACATCATAAACGGAAACTTCCCGGTCATGAACGTGCCGGCCGTCAGTTCCACGCCGTCTTTCAGCTGCTCGAAAAAGATTTTTTGGTCGCCATGGACCACTTGCCCGGCTTTATTGACGTATTCGCCAAATTCAAACCAAAACGGTGCATAGAAAATGTGATGCAAGCCAAACGGAATCAACGCCCGTTCGATGACGCCGAAAATAAAGGCGGCCAACGGTTTGTTCGCATCGATCATATTGTGCGAAAACGCATTGAGCCCGTGCTGAATCGGCGGCCAGATGAATGTCATGATAATGCCAAGCACGACCGCAGACGCCGCCGTCACGATCGGCACGAACCGCTTGCCGGCAAAAAAGCCGAGATATTGAGGCAGTTCAATATTGAAGTATTTGTTGTACATGTAGGCGGCCAAAATCCCGACGATAATCCCGCCAAAGACGCCGGTTTGCAACGTCGGGATGCCGAGAATGTTGGCATACGACGGGTCAGCGCCGACCATATCGGCCGTTACACCTAAGATGACGCTCATCGTCACGTTCATAATCAAGTAGCCGATGATCGCCGCCAAGCCTGCGACTCCGTCCCCGCCGGCAAGGCCGATCGCTACGCCGACCGCAAACAAGAGCGACAAGTTGGAGAAGACGATGCCGCCTGCTTGCTCCATCACGTTGGAGACGAGCACGACCCAATCGGCTTTTAATGCGGGAATTTTATCCGTGAGCGCCGGGTTTTTCAACGCATTGCCAAACGCCAGCAAAATCCCGGCCGCCGGCAAAATCGCCACCGGCAACATGAGCGCTTTCCCGACTTTTTGCAGCGTGCCAAACGCTCGCTTCATCTTCATAACCTCCCTCTAGAAATGTTGATTTATCAAGGCTTTTCGGCCCCTCAGGGGTGTCCAAAAAATATTTTTCGACAAAATCTCTTACATCCTTTTTCAGTTTT
>NZ_PIJG01000061.1:0-13571 GCF_002809955.1 Geobacillus sp. Manikaran-105 | reverse complement strand
CCATCCCGAACACGGAAGTTAAGCCCTCCAGCGCCGATGGTAGTTGGGGCCAGCGCCCCTGCAAGAGTAGGTCGCTGCTAGGCGGAAAACAGAGCACCCCATTGTGCATGACGCGCAATGGGGTGCTTTTTATCAACCCGCGCTGGGAAGCCTTCACTCCCGCGCGTTCGTGCAGGTGGGAGAGCATTCAATCATTTGGCTTGGCCCAAAACTTATGCATTAAATATTCGTTTAGCAGCAGGGGCACTTTGTCCGCCGATATGGAAAGAAATTGAAGAATAAAAATGTACGCCTTGCTTGAGTAAGAGTGAAGAAGTTCGCTCCACCACTCTGTTTCGTAGCGGGAGATCATGCTCAAATTGTACAGCAGCAAATAATGGGCATGGATTTCCGGGAGCGCAAAGATTTTTTCCTTCTTCGTTGGGATATGGTATGTTCCGTTCGAATGGAATAAAAACGGCCCTTCCTTAATCGGCGATAGCGGCGATTCCATCTTGAAATAAAGAAATTCCCCTTCCTCCTTGGCGAATGTCAGCTGTTTTTCGTGCCCTTCCTCGCTCATGTACTGGATGAAGCGGAGCTGCGACATATGGTAATGGTCCAAAATCGCCTTCGGAATGGCCAGCATGGGCGGTGAAACCGTATGTACGACCGGCAACGACAATGGCTTTTTTCGCTCGCTTAAACAAAAAAATGTTTCGTGCAGTTCGCAGATTCGTTGCAACAGCATGCCCATGCGAAATTTTTCCCCCGCCTCTTGTTTCACATGAAACATTTTTTCAGAAAAATGAGTGAACAAACCGTTTTTTTGGATTTTGACTTCGTCATCTAAAAATTCATAGCCTTGCTTTTTGCGCTTTCTCGTTGACACTCCATGGGCTAAAACGGATGTCGATTCAGGATAGTCCGGATCGACGGTGAGCAGGCACGCCTTTATCAGCTGCACCATGCCATAAAACAAAAGAACCGGTTTAATGGACAATGGCGACTGCCTGGCGGCGGCATAAAAGTTTTGCCCATGCTCCAAATAATATAAAAATGGATAACAGTTTGTATAACTGCGCTGAACAGCGTCTTCCCGTTGTTGCTGTTTGTAGCATTGCAGCAAAAAGCGCTGGGCGACGTCAGCGGAGCGGAAAATAGAAAAGTTGACAGCTTTACCGGGATTTCCGAACATTTTTACCCCCCTTGCCATGGAATTGTAAGAAGATAACTGAAAAGTTGGACATTTTTTTGATTCCTTGACAGTAGTTTAACCAGTTGTTAAGCTACTAATAATATTTCCGGACAAGGGGGAGAAAACATGTGGGAAGCGAAATTCGCAAAGGAAGGCTTGACGTTTGATGATGTTCTTCTCATTCCAGCAAAATCGGACGTGCTGCCGCGTGATGTTGATGTCACGACGAAGTTAAGCGATACGCTCCAGTTGAACATCCCAATCATTAGCGCCGGCATGGATACCGTAACCGAAGCGGAAATGGCTATTGCGATGGCGCGTCAAGGCGGTCTTGGCGTCATTCACAAAAACATGTCGATTGAGCAACAGGCGGAACAAGTCGACAAAGTAAAGCGGTCAGAGCGCGGTGTTATTACGGATCCGTTTTTCTTAACGCCTGACCATCAAGTGTATGATGCGGAACATTTAATGAGCAAGTATCGCATCTCCGGCGTGCCGATCGTCAACAATGCCGAGGAACAAAAGCTTGTCGGCATTATCACGAACCGCGATTTGCGCTTTATTCAGGATTACTCGATTAAAATTTCCGAGGTAATGACGAAGGAGAACTTGATTACAGCCCCGGTAGGGACTACGTTAGAAGAAGCGGAAAAAATTTTGCAAAAGCACAAAGTGGAAAAATTGCCTCTCGTCGATGAAAATGGAGTTTTAAAAGGGCTTATTACGATTAAGGACATCGAAAAGGTGATCGAGTTCCCGAATTCGGCGAAAGATGCGAAAGGGAGGCTGATTGTCGGGGCGGCCATCGGGGTGACGGCGGACACGATGATTCGCGTCAAAAAGCTTGTTGAGGCAGGGGTTGATGTCATTGTCGTTGACACGGCGCACGGCCATTCGAAAGGCGTCCTAGAGACGGTGGCCAACATCCGCCGCCAATACCCGGACTTGAACATCATCGCCGGCAATGTCGCGACAGCTGAAGGGACGCGCGACTTGATTGAGGCTGGGGCGAACATTATTAAAGTCGGAATCGGTCCGGGGTCCATCTGCACGACCCGGGTTGTCGCCGGGGTTGGTGTGCCGCAAATTACGGCGATCTATGACTGTGCGACTGAGGCGCGCAAACATGGCGTCCCGATCATCGCTGACGGCGGCATTAAATACTCTGGCGACATCGTGAAGGCGATTGCCGCCGGAGCTCATGCGGTCATGCTCGGCAGTTTGCTCGCCGGCGTCTCGGAAAGCCCAGGCGAGACGGAAATTTACCAAGGCCGCCGCTTTAAAGTATACCGGGGCATGGGGTCGGTCGCGGCGATGGAGCGCGGCAGCAAAGATCGTTATTTCCAAGAAGACGCGAAAAAGTTTGTCCCGGAAGGCATCGAAGGGCGTGTGCCGTACAAAGGGCCGCTCGCCGATACGATTTATCAGCTTGTCGGTGGCTTGCGCGCCGGTATGGGCTATTGTGGAACGCGGAACTTGGATGAGCTGCGGGAGAAAACGCAATTTGTCCGCATGACGGGTGCAGGGCTTCGCGAAAGCCATCCGCATGACGTGCAAATTACGAAAGAAGCGCCGAACTACTCCGCGTTTTGATCAAGGCTGCGTCCATCAGCCTAACTTTGACGGAGACAGATTCTCCGTCTATTTTTTTGGCCGCCTGTATGTTACAATAACGGTTGTGTGAGGAGGGTTTCGATGTGAAGAGGAAACGAAAGTGGTTGTTTTGGCTGCTGTCTGTTTGTCTTTGCTTAACACTATGGCCGTTTCAACAGACGGCGAAGGCGGAAAGCGCTCCGCTTGACATCCGGTCGGACGCCGCGATTTTAGTGGACGCGAAGACGGGAAGAATTTTATATGAGAAAAACATTGATACGGTGCTTGGCATTGCCAGCATGACAAAAATGATGACCGAGTATTTGCTTCTTGACGCCGTTAAGGCGAAACGTGTCAAGTGGGATCAGACGTATACGCCGAGTGAGTATGTGTACCGGTTGTCGCAAGACCGGGCGCTGTCCAACGTTCCGCTGCGCAAAGATGGCAAGTATACAGTGCGCGAACTGTACGAGGCAATGGCCATTTATTCGGCCAATGGGGCTACGGTCGCGATTGCGGAAATCATTGCTGGGTCAGAGAAAAATTTCGTGAAAATGATGAATGAAAAAGCGAAACAGCTCGGGTTGAAAGATTATAAATTCGTGAATGCGACAGGGTTAAGCAACGAAGACTTAAAAGGATTCCACCCGGAAGGGACAAACTCGGATGAGGAAAATGTCATGTCTGCGCGGGCCATGGCCACCCTTGCCTACCGGCTGCTGAAAGACCATCCAGAGGTGCTGGAAACGGCGAGCATTCCCCATAAAATGTTCCGAGGAGGAACAGAGGACGAAATTAAAATGGACAACTGGAACTGGATGCTGCCAGGGCTTGTGTACGGATACGAAGGGGTAGACGGGTTGAAAACCGGCTATACGGAATTTGCCGGCAACTGTTTCACCGGGACGGCGAAGCGGAACGGCGTCCGCCTCATTTCCGTCGTGATGAATGCCAAGGATGCAAGCGGAAAAACGACGAAAGAGGCGCGTTTTAAGGAGACAGAAAAACTATTTAACTATGGATTTCATCAATACTCGCTCCAAACGCTCTATCCGAAAGGGTATCAGCTGAAGGGGAAAGAGACGATTCCAGTCGTGAAAGGGAAGGAAAAAGAAGTTCGCGTCGCAACGGCGAAAAAGCTGTCTCTGCTCGTCAAAAATGGCGAGGAAAAACAGTACAAGCCGGTTTATGTATTGGATCAGAAAAAAATGACGAAAGAAGGAAAATTGATCGCTCCGTTGAAAAAAGGAGAGACGGTCGGATATATGACGCTTGAATACAAAGGCGATGACTCGCTCGCGTTCTTAAGCCCGGACATGCAAAAAAACATCCGGGTGCCGCTCGTTACGACAACCGAGGTGGAGAAAGCCAACTGGTTCGTTCTCTCGATGCGTGCGATTGGCGGACTGTTTGCTGATTTATGGACAAGCGTTGCCAAAACGGTGAAAGGTTGGTTGTAACGCTGCTCCCCGGTTAAGGGGAGCTTTTTTCCATTGTGATTTTTGTAAAAATTGAGGTAAAATAAAACAGTGGAATCATCCTTTTGCGTATATAGCAAAGCATAAGGATAGGAACAGGGGGAATCAACGTTGGCATTGACAGGTACAGACCGCGTCAAACGCGGCATGGCGGAAATGCAAAAAGGCGGCGTCATTATGGACGTCGTCAATGCGGAGCAAGCGAAGATTGCTGAGGCGGCAGGGGCTGTCGCAGTCATGGCGCTCGAGCGCGTCCCGGCAGACATTCGCGCCGCTGGCGGTGTCGCGCGCATGGCTGATCCGACGATCATTGAAGAAGTGATGAACGCTGTATCAATCCCAGTCATGGCAAAAGTGCGCATCGGGCATTATGTGGAAGCGCGCGTCCTTGAGGCGCTCGGCGTTGACTATATCGATGAAAGTGAAGTATTGACGCCGGCTGATGAAGAGTTCCATATTGACAAACGGCAGTTTACGGTCCCATTTGTATGCGGTTGCCGCGACTTAGGAGAGGCCGCCCGCCGCATTGCTGAAGGGGCATCGATGTTGCGGACAAAAGGGGAGCCAGGGACAGGAAACATCGTCGAGGCCGTTCGCCATATGCGCAAAGTCAACGCGCAAATCCGCAAAGTTGTCAGCATGAGCGAAGACGAACTTGTCGCCGAGGCGAAACAGCTTGGGGCTCCGGTTGAAGTGCTGCGTGAAATCAAACGGCTTGGCCGCCTCCCGGTCGTCAACTTCGCCGCTGGCGGTGTCGCGACACCAGCTGACGCCGCGCTCATGATGCACTTAGGTGCCGACGGTGTCTTCGTCGGTTCGGGCATTTTTAAATCGGAAAATCCGGAAAAATACGCTCGTGCGATCGTTGAAGCGACGACTCATTATGAAGACTATGAGCTGATCGCCCATCTATCGAAAGGGCTGGGCGGCGCAATGCGCGGCATCGATGTCGCGACACTGCTGCCGGAGCATCGGATGCAAGAACGAGGCTGGTAAGCCGGACAAAGGAGCAAGATCACAATGAAAATAGGTGTACTCGGACTGCAAGGAGCTGTGCAGGAACATGTCCGCGCCATCGAGGCGTGCGGCGCCGAGGCGGTCGTCGTGAAGAAACCGGAGCAGCTTTCGGGACTCGACGGACTCGTGCTCCCGGGCGGCGAAAGCACAACAATGCGGCGCCTCATGGACCGGTACGGATTGATGGAGCCATTGAAGCAATTTGCCGCTGATGGCAAGCCGATGTTTGGGACATGCGCCGGGCTCATTTTGCTGGCGAAACGAATCGTCGGGTATGATGAGCCGCACTTAGGCCTGATGGATATTACGGTCGAGCGGAACTCGTTTGGGCGGCAGCGGGAAAGCTTTGAGGCGGAGCTGTCGATCAAGGGGGTTGGCGACGGGTTTGTCGGCGTCTTCATCCGTGCTCCGCACATTGTCGAGGTCGGCGACGGGGTCGATGTCCTCGCGACATACAATGACCGCATTGTCGCGGCCCGGCAAGGCCAGTTTCTTGGTTGCTCGTTCCATCCAGAGCTGACCGACGATCATCGATTGATGCAATACTTTCTCAACATGGTCAAAGAAGCGAAAATGACGTCAAGCCTTAAGTAAAGTGATCAAGCGAAAGCGATGAGAGGAACAAGCAGCAGACCCCCTTTCTTTCAGAGAGCCGGTGGGTGGTGCAAACCGGCAGGAAGCGCCTGTGAATCCATCCTCGAGCAAAACGTTGAACGCCAAAGCGGGTCAGTAGGCGTTTTCGGCCGCCGCCGTGAACGGCAAAAAGGGAAGGCATCGCAAGCCTTCAATAAGGGTGGCACCGCGGGGTCGCTCCCGTCCCTTTTGGGGACGGGGGCTTTTTTATGTATAATATTGAATGGAAAAGGAGGTAAAAGCCATGCTGGATGTGAAAATATTGCGCGCCCAGTTTGAAGAAGTGAAAGAAAAACTAATGCAGCGCGGCGGAGATTTGGCGAACATCGACCGGTTTGAACAGTTGGACAAAGAACGCCGCCGTTTGATTGCTGAGGTGGAAGAGCTAAAAAGCAAACGCAATGATGTGTCGCAGCAAATTGCCGCCCTTAAGCGCGAGAAAAAGGATGCGGAGCCGCTGATCGTCCAAATGCGCGAAGTCGGCGACCGCATTAAGCAAATGGATGAGCACATTCGCCAACTGGAAGAGGAACTCAACGCTCTGTTGTTATCGATTCCAAATATTCCGCATGAATCCGTACCGGTCGGCCAGTCGGAAGAGGACAATGTCGAAGTGCGGAGATGGGGGGAGCCGCGTTCGTTTTCGTTTGAACCGAAACCGCATTGGGATATCGCCGACCAGCTTGGTCTGCTTGATTTTGAGCGGGCGGCTAAAGTGGCAGGAAGCCGGTTTGTGTTTTATAAAGGGCTGGGCGCCCGGCTTGAGCGGGCGTTAATCAACTTTATGCTTGACATCCATCTCGATGAATTCGGCTATGAAGAAGTGCTGCCCCCCTATTTGGTGAACCGGGCAAGCATGATTGGAACCGGGCAATTGCCGAAATTTGCCGAGGATGCGTTTCATTTGGACAGCGAAGACTATTTTCTCATTCCGACAGCGGAAGTGCCGGTGACGAACTTGCATCGCGATGAAATTTTATCTGCAGATGATTTGCCGCTTTACTATGCAGCGTACAGCGCCTGTTTCCGCGCTGAAGCTGGTTCGGCCGGCCGCGACACAAGAGGGCTCATCCGTCAGCATCAGTTCAACAAAGTGGAGCTTGTTAAGTTTGTCAAACCGGAAGATTCATACGAGGAACTGGAAAAATTGACACGGCAGGCGGAAACGATTTTGCAGCGGCTCGGGCTTCCGTACCGCGTTGTCGCCTTGTGCACGGGTGATCTCGGCTTTTCAGCAGCGAAAACATACGATATTGAAGTATGGCTGCCAAGCTACGGCACGTACCGGGAAATTTCATCGTGCAGCAACTTTGAGGCGTTCCAAGCTCGCCGCGCCAACATCCGCTTCCGTCGCGATCCGAAAGCGAAACCGGAATACGTGCACACGTTAAACGGCTCAGGGTTGGCCATCGGCCGAACGGTCGCCGCTATTTTGGAAAACTACCAGCAAGAAGATGGATCGGTCATCATCCCAGAGGCGCTCCGCCCATACATGGGCAACCGGGACGTCATCCGTTAAAATCGTTGGTTGACTTTTCCCGGCAGCCGTGTTATAGTGAATGACGTTGGCGACGGAGAAAAAGAGGCGGCGGACGCCGGCCTCGAATGCTTCTCTGCCAAAGCGATAAAGAACAGTACTGACGCGCATAAGAGGAGATTGCCATCCGAAACGGCTGATCGGAACCGCCGTTTCCAGCCATAAAAAAACCCGCCGGGAGAAAGGCGGGTTTTTTTATCTCTTTGGCGCGGGCGGCCTTATCTTTTGACGACTGCAAACTGGTCGGAAAGGAGCAGCCAGTTTTGCGGGAAATCGAGGCCCAGTTTCCAATAGCTGACTCCGCGCAGGCCAAGTTCTTTCACGAGGTTGAATTTTGCCTGAATGGAGCGGGCGTCCTCAAACCATACTTCGTGCTCGCGCCCATTTTCATCGCGGTAGCGAAAATGCGGCGCCTGCGCCTCGGTGTCGTATTCAATCGCGACGTTATACCTCGCGGCGAGGGCGATGGCCTGCTGCGGGCTGATGGCGCGGGCGTACGGTCCGCCCGGTACGTACGGCAGTGTCCAATCATAACCATACAAATTTTGCCCCATTAAAATCTTTCCGGGAGGCATTTCCGAGACGGCGTACTCGAGGACACGGCGGACAGGGCCGATGGGGGAGACCGGCATCGGCGGGCCGCCGCTGTAGCCCCACTCATACGTCATAATGACGACAAAGTCGGCAATTTGTCCATGGGCGCGGTAGTCATGGGCTTCGTACCAACGTCCGCGCTGGGTGGCGCTCGTTTTTGGCGCCAGGGCGGTCGACATCATCCATCCTTCCCGTTCAAATCGACGTTTCGCTTTGCGCAAAAAAGCATTATATGCTTCTCGGTCTTCGGGGCGCAAATATTCGAAATCAAAATGGATGTCGCGCAAGCCATACCGTCTGGCGGCGGCGACAATGTTGTCGAGCAGGCGGTTTTGCAGCGTTTCATTCGTCAAAATAAGCGCGCCCAGCTCATCGCTGAACTGCCCGTTTTCAATGTTGGCGACAACCATCACAAGCGTGACGCGGTTGGCGCGGGCGATGGCGGGAAAGTCGTCAAGCGGAGGCTTTTGGAGTGTCGCGTCGCGCCGAATGGCAAAATAAAAGGGACTTAAATACGTTAAATGTGGAGCGGCTTCGCGGGCGCTTGCTTCCAACGCCGGACTGACGGTCGCACCGCGCGGTTCAATATAGGCGTTAAACTCCGCTCTCCGCTTGGCTCCGGGCGGAATGTAAAGACGCTGGCCGACCCGCAATGGCGCATTTAACGAGAGGCGGTTCACTTCCGCGAGACGCTGCATCGGAATGGAAAACCGGCGGGCAATCGACCATAAACTGTCTCCGGGTTGCACCCAATAAAAACGACCGACGATCGGAATCACGAGCGCCTGACCGACGACAAGACGGTCGGGATTTGGCAGCTTGTTCGCCCGAACAATGTCCTCGACCGTCGTTTCATATGCTTTAGCGATCCCGCTTAACGTTTGTCCTCTCTGTATGACATGGATCTGCATCGCTTGACCTCCTAGTTGCGTCTTCATTCTCCATATTTTATGATGGAAAAGAAAGAGAAATGACCGTTTGTGCAAAGGGGTATATGATGAGCAACGATGAGTATTACATGAAGTTGGCGATTGAAGAAGCAAAAAAAGCTGAACGGATCGGCGAAGTGCCGATCGGGGCCGTCATCGTTCAAGACGGCCGCGTCATCGCCCGCGCCCATAATTTACGGGAAACGGAACAGCGCGCGATCGCCCATGCGGAGGTTTTGGCCATTGACGAAGCGTGCCGGGTGACCGGCTCATGGAGGCTTGAACGGGCGGTGTTATACGTGACGCTTGAACCGTGCGCCATGTGCGCGGGGGCCATCGTTCTTTCCCGCATTGAGCGGGTCGTATTTGGAGCTAGCGACCCAAAAGGGGGATGCGCCGGGACGTTAATGAACTTATTGCAGGAAAGCCGGTTCAACCACCAGGCTGAGGTTGCAAGCGGTGTGTTGGCGGAGGAGTGTGGGGCGCTGCTGAGCGGCTTTTTCCGCCGATTGCGCGAACAAAAGAGAAATGTTGGCGGAAGTTCCAACTAAAATTCGGCCTGTGTACATTGCATTTTCCCTATAAACGCGCTATACTGATAGTGCCGTGCTAAGCGGGGAGGTAGCGGTGCCCTGTACTCGCAATCCGCTCTAGCGAGGCTGAATCCCTTCTCGAGGTTAGTCTGTTGTGAGGCCTGTCTCAAGTAAGTGGTGTTGACGTCTGGGTCCCGCGCAATGGGATTCCGTGAACCCTGTCAGGTCCGGAAGGAAGCAGCAGTAAGCGGATGCTCCCATGTGCCGCGGGGGCGCCTGGGCTGAGCCAACTGCTTGAGCAACGCTCGGGGCAGCTAATCGACAGAAGGTGCACGGCCTTACATAAGCAGCAAGAGGGTGTCCCAAAAGCAATGGGACACCCTTTCTTCATTGACAAGATGCAGAGGCAATTTGCTTCGGCAACACGATCATATTGTATCTCTTTTAATAGAGAGACGATCTTTTGGGACAGCCTCTTTTTATTTTAAAATAGGGCAGAACGTTATATAATAGTGGAGATGAGAGGAAGAGGAGGGCCGTTTTCCGTGGCATACCAAGCGTTATACCGTGTTTTTCGGCCGCAGCGTTTCGCGGACATGGTCGGCCAAGAACACGTGACGAAAACGTTGCAAAGCGCCCTGCTTCAACATAAAATATCGCATGCCTACTTATTTTCCGGACCGCGTGGGACAGGCAAAACGAGCGCGGCGAAAGTGTTCGCCAAGGCGGTCAACTGTGAACAGGCCCCGGCGGCCGAGCCGTGCAATGAATGTCCCGCTTGCCTCGGCATTACAAACGGAACGATTCCCGATGTGTTGGAAATTGACGCCGCTTCCAACAACCGCGTCGACGAAATCCGCGACATCCGTGAAAAAGTGAAATTTGCGCCGACCTCGGTCCGTTATAAAGTGTACATTATCGACGAAGTGCACATGCTGTCAATCGGCGCGTTTAACGCGTTGTTGAAGACGCTTGAGGAACCGCCCAAACACGTCATTTTCATTTTGGCCACCACCGAGCCGCATAAAATCCCGGCGACGATCATTTCCCGCTGCCAACGGTTCGATTTTCGCCGCATCCCGCTGGCCTCCATCGTTTCGCGGTTGAAATATGTGGCGAACGCCCAGGGCGTAGAAGCATCCGACGAGGCGCTGTCGGCTATCGCCCGCGCTGCCGATGGAGGGATGCGCGACGCGCTCAGTTTGCTTGACCAGGCGATTTCATTCAGCGATGGGAAGCTTCGGCTTGATGACGTGCTGGCGATGACCGGAGCGGCATCATTTGCCGCGTTGGCTGATTTCATTGCCGCCATTCATCGGAAAGATACAGCGGCTGTTTTGCAACAGTTTGAAGCAATGATGGCGCAAGGAAAAGATCCGAATCGTTTGGTTGAAGATTTGATTTTGTATTATCGCGACTTGTTGCTGTACAAAACGGCCCCTCATGTGGAAGGAGCCATCCAAATTGCGGTCGTTGACGAAGCGTTCACCTCGCTTTCGGAAGCGATTCCTCTTTCCGATTTGTACGGAGCGGTTGAGCTGTTGAACAAAAGCCAGCAGGAGATGAAGTGGACGAACCACCCGCGTCTTCTCCTCGAAGTGGCGCTCGTCAAGCTTTGCCATCAGCCAGCGGCTGCTGCTCCATCGCCGACCGCTTCTGAACTTGGGCCATTGATCAAGAGGATTGAAACGCTGGAAATCGAGCTGCGCCGCCTAAAAGAGCAGGCGCCTGCCGTCCCGCCGGAGGCGCCTTCTGCGAAAAAAACGGCGAAAGCGGTGAAAACCGGGGGATATAAAGCACCGGTCGGCCGCATTTACGAATTGTTGAAGCAGGCGACGCATGAAGACTTAGCCTTGGTGAAAGGCCGCTGGGCCGACGTACTTGATGCGCTGAAGCGGCAGCATAAAGTGTCGCACGCCGCTCTCTTGCAGGAGAGTGAACCGGTCGCAGCAAGCGCTTCAGCATTTGTGTTAAAGTTTAAGTATGAAATTCACTGCAAGATGGCGACCGACCCGGCGAGTTCGGTCAAGGAAAATGTCGAAGCAATTTTATTTGACCTGACGAACCGCCGTTTTGAAATGATCGCCATTCCGGAAGAGGAATGGGGGAAAATAAGGGAAGAATTTATCCGCAGCAAAGAAGCGAAAGCGGAAAAAAGCCAGGAAGACCCGTTGATCGCCGAAGCGAAACGGCTGTTTGGCGAGGAATTGATTGAAATCAAAGAATAAACGAATTGAAGGAGGATGCCAACCATGATGCGTGGCGGAATGGGAAATATGCAAAAAATGCTGAAGCAAATGCAGAAGATGCAAAAAGAAATGCAAAAAGCACAGGAAGAGCTGGCAGAAAAAACAGTGGAGGGCACGGCAGGCGGCGGCATGGTGACGGTCATCGCCAACGGCCATAAACAAATTTTAGAAGTGAAAATTAAAGAAGAAGTCGTTGACCCGGACGATATTGAAATGCTCCAGGATTTAGTTTTGGCAGCGACAAACGATGCACTCAAAAAAGCTGATGAGCTGGCCAACGATATGATGGGGCAGTTTACGAAAGGACTCAACATTCCAGGGCTGTTCTAGGGGGAAGCTATGCATTATCCAGAACCGTTATCCAAACTGATTGACAGTTTTATGAAATTGCCCGGAATCGGTCCAAAAACGGCCGCCCGCCTCGCGTTTCACGTGCTGGCGATGAAAGAAGACGTTGTGCTTGAATTCGCCAAAGCGCTCGTCGACGTAAAGCGGCATATTCATTATTGCACGATTTGCGGGCATATTACAGATGCGGACCCTTGCTACATTTGCAAAGACGAACGGCGCGACCGGACGACCATTTGTGTCGTCCAAGACCCGAAAGATGTCATCGCTATGGAGAGAATGAAAGAATACAATGGCTTGTACCATGTGCTGCATGGAGCCATTTCTCCGATGGAAGGCATCGGTCCGGAGGACATTAAGATCGCCGAGCTGCTGGCGCGGCTGCAGGATGAGACGATCCAAGAAGTGATTTTAGCGACTGACCCGAACATTGAAGGGGAAGCGACAGCGATGTATATCTCACGCCTGCTCAAACCAACAGGAATCAAGGTAACCCGCATCGCCCACGGCTTGCCGGTAGGCGGCGATTTGGAATATGCGGACGAAGTGACGTTGTCAAAAGCGTTGGAAGGACGCCGCGAACTGTAGAGAGAAAGAAGGTGGGGATCGGTTTGTTATGGCGGCGGAAGGGGAAATTAAAAAGACAATTTGACGAAAAGTTGATGGCCGAACTGCAACAAGCAAGAGCGGAGTGGTTTGAACAAAAACAGCTCATTGAAAAAAGCGTTGACCCGTCTCGAGAGGTGCTGAGCGCGCTCCAACTGGCGGAGGCCAAGTATTTTTTTCTTCTCCGCGAAGCGAAGCACCGTCGTGTTACACTGAAGGAAGTGCGTTGACTCCTTTTTTGTTCTTTTTTCCCCCAAGGTGCATATGCTTGTAGTACAAGCATAGAAGGGGGCATGAAACGTTTGGAGCCGAAAGTGGTGATTACCGTATTGTTGGCGCTCATTGCCGTGCTGCTCGTTGTTGGCGCCCGCTTTAAGGCGCTTCGCTTTATCGGCCATGCCGCTATCCGCCTGATCGTCGGGGCGCTGGCGCTGTTTGTCATTAACGCGATCGGCGGGCAGTTCAGCATTCATATTCCGATTAACTTTATCACCTCGCTCGTTTGCGGATTTCTTGGCCTTCCAGGGGCTGCGGCATTAATTGTGATTGACCAATATATTCTATGAAAAGGCATCGTCTAGTCAAAATGCCTTTTCATTTTTTTATGAAAAACTATTGACTTTTGTATAGATATAAAGTATATTAATGAACGTCGCTGTTGATAAAAAACATGTTGACAACGAATAGGACAGTAAGTATAATAATAAAAGTGCGCAACACTAAATCGAAAGCTCCTTGAAAACTAAACAAAACGCAAGCGTCATGAAAAAAACTTCGGCCGCATGGGCCGAAGCAAAAGCCAATCAACTTTCTTTGGAGAGTTTGATCCTGGCTCAGGACGAACGCTGGCGGCGTGCCTAATACATGCAAGTCGAGC
>NZ_PIJG01000007.1:0-74326 GCF_002809955.1 Geobacillus sp. Manikaran-105 | reverse complement strand
CGCTTTTCGTATTGTCCAGCTTCGGTCCGCCGCCGCTCGGGGTCAAATAACCTTCGCCTTCCGGGTGCAAGCACCCTTGCAGGCGAAGAACATTTGCCCGTCGCGGCGACCCGCGGACCTCCGCTTTTCGTCGCGCTTCGTTTCGTTCAGTTTTCAAGGAACAAGGTAACTTCCTGCATTTTTCTCTTCTTGCTTCTTCGTGGAGCGGGTGATGGGAATCGAACCCACGACATCAGCTTGGAAGGCTGAGGTTTTACCACTAAACTACACCCGCATATAATTTCGAACCAACATCCGCCACGCTCTTCCGTGCCCCTTCCTCTGCAAGCACATTCAAAGACGCTGGATGCGTCGGGGCAACTCGAAGTGGATTCGATGAGGCAGTGCTCGTGGCTGAGGTTTTACCACTAAACTACACCCGCATATAATTTCGAACCAACATCCACCACGCTCTTCCGCGCCCCTTCCTCTGCAAGCACATTCAAAGACGCTGGATGCGTCGGGGCAACTCGAAGCGGATTCGATGAGGCAGTGCTCGTGGCTGAGGTTTTACCACTAAACTACACCTGTATAGCAATTGATGATGAAGATATTCAAATCGGGAAGACAGGATTTGAACCTGCGACCCCATGGTCCCAAACCATGTGCTCTACCAAGCTGAGCTACTTCCCGATCATGGCGCGCTCGAGAGGATTCGAACCCCTAACCTTCTGATCCGTAGTCAGATGCTCTATCCAATTGAGCTACGAGCGCATTTTTAGCGACAAATTTTATTATAACAACTACTCATTCTTTTGTCAACATAATGTTTGGGTTTAGTGGAATGCGGTCGAGAGGACTTGAACCTCCACGGGATCGCCCCCACTAGGCCCTCAACCTAGCGCGTCTGCCATTCCGCCACGACCGCATATGGACTAATCAGTGCGGGTGGAGGGACTTGAACCCCCACGCCGTGAGGCGCCAGATCCTAAGTCTGGTGCGTCTGCCAATTCCGCCACACCCGCTAATATGGTGAGCCATGGAGGACTCGAACCTCCGACCCTCTGATTAAAAGTCAGATGCTCTACCTACTGAGCTAATGGCTCATGGGTTCAATAACACTCCGAGACAACGATGCCCCTTCCTCTACAAGCTTATTCGAAGAAGTCAAGTGCGTCGGGGCAACTCGAAGCCAACTCGATGATGTAACGCTCGTTGCTCTACCTACTGAGCTAATGGCTCATGAGTTGGATAACACCCTAGGATAGTGATGTCCCTTCCTCTGCTAGCGTATTCGAAGATGCACGATGCGTCGGGACAACTCGTAGCAAACTCAATGATGCAAAGCTCGTTGCTCTACCTACTGAGCTAATGGCTCATGAGTTGGATAACACCCTAGGATAGTGATGTCCCTTCCTCTGCTAGCGTATTCGAAGATGCGCGATGCGTCGGGACAACTCGAAGCGAACTCGAAGATGCAGCGCTCGTTGCTCTACCTACTGAGCTAATGGCTCATGGTTAAGATGACACTCTAGGTACTACCTATCCCTACCTGCCTCTTCCTCTCCCAGCTTATTCGAGGAAGCTAGGTGCGTCGAGGCAACTCGCTGTCAACTCAAAGATGCAGCGCTCGTTGCTGAGCTAATAGCTCGTATTTAACACATAAAATGGCTGGGCCAGCTGGATTCGAACCAGCGCATCACGGAGTCAAAGTCCGTTGCCTTACCGCTTGGCTATGGCCCAGCGATTGGTGTAATGGCGGTCCCGACGGGACTCGAACCCGCGATCTCCTGCGTGACAGGCAGGCATGTTAACCACTACACTACGGGACCGCAATCCGCGGGAAACCCCCGCGCTGTAAGTGACCCGTACGGGATTCGAACCCGTGTTACCGCCGTGAAAGGGCGGTGTCTTAACCACTTGACCAACGGGCCATGCGACTATTGAAAGTGGCGGAGAAGGCGGGATTTGAACCCGCGCGCCGTTAAGTCACGACCTAACGGTTTAGCAAACCGTCCCCTTCAGCCACTTGGGTACTTCTCCAAACACTGGCTCCGCAAGTAGGATTCGAACCTACGACCTACCGGTTAACAGCCGGTTGCTCTACCGCTGAGCTATTGCGGAATGATGAAGAAATTATGCTATACTTTACGATGTGCTCGTTGCCTCTTCCCCTGCCAGATAATTCAAGGAGGCAAGATGCGTCGAGACAACTCGTAGTGAATTCGATGATGCTAATGCTCGTCGCTGAACTATTGTGGAACGGCTCAGATTTCTTACACTTTCACAATCGACATTGTTTATTATATTGAGCTGTTGACTCTTTGTCAACATGTTTTTTGCTGTTTGTTTCATCGCCGTTTGGCGACGGCTTTTATAATTTAGCATATGGCCAATTTAATTGTCAACCACTTTTTTTGCAAAATGTGATACTGCTCTCTTTTCGAAGAGGACGTTCGCATATCCGGGCCGTGATACAAGAGCTCCATAAAAAGCTTCGTTTCCTTCGGGAAAGACACGGCGGATGTTCCTAATAGGGTTCGGCATAAGCAAGGAAGCGTTCAACGGCGTTGGTTCGCTAGTTTAAGCCGCCCGCGGCAGTTCCCGCAGACGTAGCGGGCGGTGTTCATGCGCTTTTTTCGAGTGTACGTCAGGCCGCAAGATGTGCAAATGTATGTATAGATCGTTTTCGACCTGTCTGTTTTTTGGCCGATTGGACGACAATAGCGAGGCGCCCCCACTTTTTGCAGCAGTTCGCGGAAGTCGCGGTCGCGATGGCGGTAGCCTTTTCCCTCAAGGTGCAAGTGGTAATGGCAAAGCTCATGTTTGATAATGGCGATCAATTCTTCCTCGCCGAACTGCTCGTAATGTTTTTGATTGAGCTCAATGTTATGCGTCTGCAACATGTAGCGCCCGCCGGTAGTGCGCAAACGAGGGTTGAAGAAAGCGGTATGGCGGAACGGCTTGCCAAATGTGCTCATGGAAATTTGTTCAACGAGCGCTTGCAAGCGTTTTTGATCCATGACAGGCGCCCCCCTTTTTATGTTTTCAGCACAGGACAATGCGCAGCTACATACATTATATACTACCTTTCCGCATCAGGGGGTGGACGATGTGCCTACATGGCTAAAAAATCAAATGAGACGAGCCTATTATGAGAAAAACCGGGATCAAATCAAGTTGTTAAACCAATGCTGGTTTTTTTATCGGAGAAAGCACTGTTCGTAACATGTGTTTGAGGCTGTCCCTGCTGTTCATTGGGCAGTACGGGACAGCCTCTCCAGCTTATTCCGGCGGAAGCATCGATAATGAAATTCTTCCTTTCGCTGCATCAACCCTTTCCACCCACACTTTGACGACGTCGCCGACGGAGACGACATCAAGCGGATGGCGGACGTATTGTTTGCTTAGCTTGGAAATGTGCACGAGCCCGTCCTGTTTGACGCCGATGTCGACAAAGGCGCCGAAGTCGACGACGTTGCGCACCGTTCCTTCGAGCTCCATGCCTGGCTTTAAGTCTTCCATTTTCAAAACGTCTTTTCGCAATATCGGCTTGGGCAGCTCGTCGCGCGGGTCGCGCTCCGGACGGCACAACGCGTCAATGATGTCGCGGAGCGTCAGTTCCCCGATGCCGAATTCGGATGCCGCTGCTTTCACATCGATGGCTTGCAGCGCTTGGCGAAGCTCATTGCTGCCAATGGCGGCGGTTGTAAATCCTAACTTTTGCAACAACTGCTTCACTTCCGCGTACCGCTCGGGGTGAATCGGCGTGCGGTCAAGCGGTTCGTCGCCGTCGACAATGCGCAAAAACCCGATGCATTGCTCATACGTTTTCGCCCCAAGACGCGGGATCGTTTTCAGCTCCTCGCGGCTGCGGAATTTCCCTTGCTCTTCGCGGCGTTTGACAATGTTTTCGGAGACGGTTTTCGTCAGTCCCGAGACGTATTGGAGCAACGAAACGGACGCCGTGTTGACGTTGACGCCGACTTGATTGACGACCGTCTCCACGACGAAACGGAGCGACTCCGCCAGCTTTTTTTGCGACACATCGTGCTGGTATTGGCCGACGCCAACCGATTTCGGGTCAATCTTCACCAGTTCGGCGAGCGGGTCTTGGACGCGGCGGGCGATTGAGACCGCGCTCCGCTCTTCAACTTGCAAGTCGGGAAACTCGGCGCGCGCAAGGTCGGAAGCCGAGTAGACGCTCGCTCCTGCTTCATTGACAATCAAATAAAAGATATCGCGTTGCACATGCTTCAGCGTGTCGGCGACAAACTGTTCAGTTTCCCGAGAGGCTGTTCCGTTGCCGATGGCGATCATATCCACATGATAGTCGTCAAGTAAACGAAGAATCTTTGTCCTCGCTTCATCCTTTTTCTCTTGCGGCGGGTGTGGGTAAATGACATCGATATGAAGCAGCTTCCCTGTTTCATCAACAACGGCGAGCTTGCACCCAGTCCGATAGGCTGGGTCGATGCCGAGCACCGTTTTTCCTTTCAATGGCGGCTGAAGAAGCAGTTTGCGTAAATTCTCGGCAAAAATATGGATCGCCCGCTCTTCCGCCTTTTCTGTCAGCTCATTGCGGATGTCGCGCTCAATGGCGGGCTCCATCAGCCGTTTGTATCCGTCTTCCACCGCTTCGGCCACGATGGGAGCGGCCGGGGACGCCTCGTTGACGATCGTTTGCCGCTGCAAATAGCGGATGATTTCTTCGGCAGGCGCTTGGACCGAGACGCGCAGCACCTCCTCTTTTTCGCCGCGGTTTAGCGCCAAGACGCGATGGGGGACGATTTTCGCCACCGGTTCTTCGTAGTCGTAATACATCTCGTATACGTTTTTTTCGTCCTTCTCCGACGCCTTCGCGGTGGACACGATCATCCCTTTCCGCCACGTCTGTTCCCGCGCCCATTGACGAAGAGCGGCATCGTCGGCCACCCGCTCGGCGATGATGTCCTTCGCCCCTTGCAGCGCCTCGTCTGCCGTTGCGACCCCTTTTTCTGTATCAATGAACGCCCGGGCCTGCTCTTCCGGAGCTGGGGCGGCAGGGCAGGAAAGAAGCCAATCGGCAAGCGGCTCAAGCCCTTTTTCTTTCGCAATCGTCGCCTTCGTGCGCCGCTTTTGCCGGTACGGGCGGTACAAATCTTCGACTTGCTGCAGTTTCGTGGCGCTGATAATCGCGTTTTTCAGCTCTTCGGTCAATTTCCCTTGCTCATCGATCAGCCGAATGACCTCTTCTTTCCGCTGCTCTAAATGCTGCAAATACTCCCAGCGCTCAAGCACCGCACGAATTTGCACTTCATCGAGCGCCCCCGTCATCTCTTTCCGGTAGCGGGCGATAAATGGAATCGTATTTCCTTCCTGATGCAGGGTGATGACGTTTTCAACTTGTTTGGCTGCCAGCCGTTGTTCAGCAGCGATCGTTTGAATCAAACGCTGTTCAATCGCCAACCCGTTCCCTCCTTATGCACAGCCTTGAACGTTCTCCCATCTACACTCACTCCTGAAAATGAGCAATGTTTGCAAACAGCTGCCCGCTAGACCGTCTCTGCGTATTCCACACTTCGGCCGCCTTCCGAAGACGGCAAACGACGTTTCTTCACGCAACATATTCCGGGCGGCACGATGTCCCAGCCGCAACCGCACCGCAATCCGGGCGCGCCCGCTGATCTTTTGTCCATTCGAAGCAAGAGGAAGCCATCATTCCCCGCCGGTTGCACCGAGCTTGGGGCAGGGAGAGAGTTCCGGACCGGGGATGACAAAAAAAGAGCTACTTATTCGTAGCCTCTTTGTGAAAGAATACACATAAATGCCAATAGAGGGGACAGACCGTTCCATGAGCCGATCTGCCCGTTTGGCCGGTGAGCCGACATCGCTGCCATGAGGCGTTGCGCACCCATGCTGCTTCCACGCGCATCGATTGATCTTCCCACAGCAACACTTGCTGTTTTGGCGTCCCTCACGCTGAAGCGGAAAGATTTCCTTGCGCTTGCTTCAAAAGTCGATCAGTCCTAGGCTGATTTGCAGCGCTTCATCGACTTTGTCCATCATCTCATCATCCAGGTGGGTGATTTTGTCAGTCAGCCGCTGCTTATCAATCGTACGGATTTGTTCAAGCAAAATGACCGAGTCCCGCTCAAACCCGTAACGCTTCGCATCGATCTCGACATGCGTCGGCAGCTTTGCCTTTTGGATTTGCGCCGTGATCGCCGCTACAATAACCGTTGGACTGAAGCGATTGCCGATATCGTTTTGGATCACCAACACGGGGCGGACGCCGCCCTGCTCTGAGCCAACAACCGGGGAAAGGTCCGCAAAATACACGTCGCCACGTTTGACAATCAAAGCATTACCCCCCGCTAACTAAGCGTTCAACGGTGTGGTCGGCCTCGTATTCAGCATGAAACGCTTCAGAAGCAATAGATAAATTGATTTTCGCCATTTCCATGTAGCCACGTCTCATCGCTTCGCGAATTTGCCGCTTTTTCCGCTCCCGGATATACATTTTCGTCGCCTGGTAAATAAGTTCATTGCGATTGCCGTTCTCCTGTTTGACGAGGACGTCGAGCTCCGTCAGCAGCGACTGCGGCAAACGAACGATGATTTCCGTTGTTGCGCCAGATTCCGACACAAATATACACCTCCACGAACTGCAGCCATTCATTGCTTCCACTTCATGATACCATTAAACAACGGCGCTGCAAAGTCATTTCTCCATTTTCTATCCTTTGTCTTTTGAAGCAGATTATGCACTGCTTTCCCCGCGGCCAATGGCGTTTCTCACTTCCATTATACGCTTATGGCGGAAAAAAATACGGGGCACTCGATAACTGATCGTGCAAGGCACTTCGTAGTTGATCGTTTCCAAATGGCGAGCGACATCATCAATGGAAATCACCTCGTCCCCCTGGCGACCAATCAGTGTCACCTTCGTGCCGACCGGCAGCGGCCCAGGCAGGCGGATCATGCACTGGTCCATGCAAATGCGGCCGACAATCGGCGCCTTTTGTCCGTCAACGAGGACATGAAAGTGCTGCAGGCGGCGGAGCCAACCGTCCGCATAGCCGATCGGAATCGTCCCGATCCATTCTTCCGTCTGCGCGGTGTACGTCGCCCCGTAACTCACCTTTTCACCCGGCTGCAGCTTTTTTACATGCACGAGGCGGCTATGGAGCGAAAATGCTTCTTTTAATGGATACGGCAGCAGCGGCTTGATGTCGGGCGACGGGGCAAGCCCATACATGGCAATGCCGAAGCGGACCATATTGAACGTCCGGTCAGGGAAACGGAGCGACACTGCGCTGTTGGCGCAATGGACGAGCGGCGGGCGCGACGGCAGCCATTCGAGCATGTGCAAAAAACGGGTATACTGATAGGAAAAATAATCGGTGTTCACCTCATCCGCAGTCGCAAAATGCGTGTACACCCCTTCAAGCACAAAATGCGGATGGCGCTCAATCAGCGCTGCGATTCGTTTCGTCTCCTCCTCGTCTTTCACTCCAAGCCGTCCCATGCCGGTGTCCATTTTCAAATGGAAATGAATAGGAATAGGGCCGCTGTAAAGGGCGGACGCTTCTTCCAACCAGTCGGAGCGGAACACGGTCAGGGCAATGCGCTGCTGGGCGGCCAGCGCCGCATCAGCTGGACGGGAAGCCCCGAGAACTAGAATCGGCGCTTCGATTCCTTTTTCCCTTAAAGCGAGCGCCTCATCCAAAAAGGCAACCGCCAGGCGGGAGGCCCCCGCTTCGAGCGCTGTCCTTGCCACCTGCACATCCCCATGTCCATAGGCGTTCGCCTTCACGACTGCCATAATGTGCGTGTCGTCCGGCAGCAAACGGCGCAAATTCGCCACATTGTCGTAAATGGCGTCCAAATCCACTTCCGCCCACGTATCGCGATGAAAGTCGTTCATGGTTTCTCGCTGCCTTTCCTGTTGCGCAAACTTGAAAGCGCTCGAAATCATTTTTGTCCTTTTTTAGTTTACCATGCCATTGCGGAAGAAGGAATAGGGGAAAGCGTGCGAAGACAGCGAAAAACGTTGGACGGGCGCTGCGGTTGGCTGCACCGGTGCCGCAACTCCAATCGGGCAATAGAAAAAAGGCGGCTCCCCTGCTTTCGGAAGCGGGGAGACACGCCTTTTTTCGGATGGCATCGTTATTTTGCCGCTTTTTCCTGCACTGTGCTGGCCACCATTATCATTTCTTGTAGAGTCAAATCGTCCGAGGCGAGCGTAAACTCCACCCCGTTGTACGACCATGTCAGCGTTCGATCGGTGAGAGCGCCGACGGTGAAGCCTAAATCGACAGGATCGCCGTTCACCAAGACGGGCATGCTCGTTGCCGGAAGCACTTCCGCTTTTTCTTGAACGAGCGTAAATGATTTTTTGCCGCCAAACGTCATAATCACTCGTTTGCCACTCTCACTTTTGACCTCTTTTTCCTCGAGCATTTTCACTCCTTCAGGCAGCCGGCTCAAATCGGGGTACATGACTTCCATCACTTGTTCTTTTCCTTCGGCCATCGTTGGCACCTCAAGACGCGCCCCGGTCATGTTTTTGGACGTGTCGAACGCATCGTCATCAAACTTTTTGTTAAATTCAACATTGGAGAATTCGACCGTCAACAATGCTTTCCGGTCGGTATCCATCACTTTGACCGAGACCGGCGCCAAATCTTTTTTGCGCAGTGTAATCTCCTGTGTTGGGACGACCTCACTGTTCGGGTAGTTCGTTTTTGTCTCGAACACGTAATGATTTTTCGTTGCCTTAAACTTTGTCTTTGGATCGCTCAAAATGTCTTTGACGAGCGATTCGTACAAATACGCTTGGCTGCTGTTTTTCGGCCAATCGCTGACAAACTTGAAGCTTTTGTTGAGGGCGGGTGTAAAGACGAATACCCCCTCATCATTGCGCAAAATCATTTGGCTTTGCCCTTTGTCGGCGTTTTTCAAGCTGACGCGGTAGTACGACGGCTGCTTATGCCACACTTCCACATGGTATACTTGCGGCTCGGCGCCGGTGTGGAACGTCATTTTCGCTTCCGCTTGGTAACCTGTCAGCTCATCCATCTTTTCATTCAGCGCCTTGAGCACTTCCTCCTGCGATTTGGACCCGCAGCCAGCTAACACAAATAGAAAGATGATGCCGACCAATGCCATAAGCACATTTCTGCCCATCGCTTCAACCCCTTTGCCTCATATATCGGTTTCTGTCCATGCACTACAATATATGAGACAACACCCGGGAATATGCAGACTAGCTATGACAAGGATCGGATGGCTTGAACGGTTCCAATCGCTCGATGACGACTTGGGCGACCGCATAATCGCGGCTATGGGAAATGGAAAGATGAACGACTTCACGTTCGCGGTGAGCGGCAATGCGCGGTTTTCCATAGGCGTCTGTGGCGATTTCAATATCCTGAAATGACAAATGCCGTCCAATTCCTGTCCCGAGCGCCTTGGCGTACGCTTCCTTCGCCGCAAACCGTCCGGCGAGAAATTCCACCTGCCGGGCAGGCGGCAACTCATCAAACTGCGCCTTCTCCCGCGGCGTTAAAATCCGCTCCGGGAGTTTGCGGCTGCGGGCAAGGATGGACCGAATGCGCTCCAATTCCACAATGTCAATGCCGATGCCGATGATCATCGCGTTCCCCCCTGCTATCGGTTTGCCGGCCGCGGACAAATTTTTTCCGGCCGTCGCGCATAAGATGGCTTATAGCAATACCTATGTTTGGTTTCCTGCCAAGAAAGGAGGCTCGTTCATGTTTCACCGTACCGGGGACGGTCGGCCGCTGCCTCGCCTTTGCCCCGCCGTATTCATCCTGTTGCTCGTCCATGTTGGCTTATGGGGGTTGTTCACGCTTCCTCTTCCGGCGCTTGAGCCAGTCTGGCAGAGCATCGTCGGAACGAACGGCGCCATCCGCCATGGGGAGTATTGGCGGCTTGTCAGCCCGCTTTTATTGCACCTCGATTTCGACCATTTAGCCGCAAACAGCCTCTCCTTATGGTTGTTCGGCTCGTGGCTCGAGCAAGCGCTTGGGAAAAGGAAGTTTTTGCTTCTTTATATCGGGGGAGGCGTCGGCGCCAACCTTGCCACCGCCTTGCTTCTTCCGCCGATGTACAGCCATGTTGGGGCGTCGGGCGCCATTTTCTCCTTATTTGGCATGTACAGCTATCTCGCCCTTTTTCGCCGCGACCTCATCGCCCCCCGGCACGCCCAGTTGCTGTTGGCCGCTATGGCCATCAACCTGTTGCTCGGCTTGATGGAGCCGGACGGCAACCTCATCGCCCATCTGTTCGGCTTTGTCACCGGCGGGCTGCTCGCTCCGTTTTTGACCGTCCGCCCCGGACCGCCGTCGTTTCATGTCGTCCGGCCATGAAAAAACGGCGCTTAATGCGCCGTAATCCGCCGTTTTTTCGTCCGTCCGCGCGCGGAGCCGCCCGGGCGGCCGCCCTGTTTTTTCTCCCGCTTGACCGCTAATGGCGGCTCTTCGGTCAATTTTACCGGCGTAGTATCCGGCTCGCGCGTCAACATTTTCAAGCAGGCGGCGACAAGCGTCACCGAATCATGCTCTTCCAGCAGCTCCTCGGCGGCCCGCTTGTAAAACGACAAGTTTTCCGTTTCCGCCACATTGAGAAGCTTCTCAATGGCAATGCGCTGTTGGCCTTCCAGCGCCTCATCGAGCGTCGGCGGCTTCATCCGCTCCATTTTCCGCTTCGTCGTCCGCTCAATATGGTGAAGTTGGCCGATCTCCCTTGGCGTGACAAACGTCATCGCCACACCCATTTTCCCGGCGCGACCTGTCCGCCCGATCCGATGGACGTAGCTTTCCGGATCCTGCGGGATGTCGAAGTTATATACGTGCGTCACGCCGGAAATATCCAATCCGCGCGCGGCAACGTCGGTTGCGACTAAAATTTCGATCGATCCTTCTTTAAACTTGCGCAACACCGACAGGCGCTTCGCCTGGCTTAAATCGCCGTGGATGCCTTCCGCCGCATAACCGCGCAAGTTGAGCGCCTCGGCAAGCTCATCAACGCGCCGCTTCGTGCGGCCGAACACGATCGCAAGCTCCGGCGCCTGAATATCGAGAAGCCGCGTCAAAATGTCAAATTTCTTTTTCTCGTGCACTTCTAAGTAGTACTGTTGAATGTTCGGCACGGTCATCTCTTTCGCCTTGACCTTCACGAGCTCCGGTTCATTCATGAACCTCTCGGCGATGCGGCGGATCGGGTCCGGCATCGTCGCCGAGAACAGCAACGTCTGCCGCTCGGCCGGCACATGGCTTAAAATCGCCTCAATATCTTCGATAAAGCCCATATTGAGCATTTCATCCGCCTCATCGAGAACGACCGTATGCACATGCTCAAGGCGGAGCGTCCCGCGGTTGATATGGTCGATAATACGGCCCGGCGTCCCGACGATCACGTGCGGATGTTTTTTCAAAGCGCGGATTTGCCGGTCGATATCTTGACCGCCGTAAATCGGCAAGACGCGCACGCGCTTGACGGCGCCGATTTTATACAGCTCTTCCGACACTTGAATGGCGAGCTCCCGCGTCGGCGCGACAACGAGCGCTTGAACAGCGCTGTTTTTCACATTCACTTTCTCAACGATCGGAATGCCAAACGCCGCCGTTTTCCCAGTTCCGGTTTGCGCTTGACCGATTACGTCTTTATTTTGCAGACTGAGCGGAATCGTCTTTGCTTGAATCGGAGTCGTCTCTTCAAACCCCATCCGCTCGATCGCTTTCATCACTTCTTGGCTTAATCCTAATTCTTGAAATGTCGTCAATGTTATCCAAACTCCTTATAAAAAATCGTCCCTTTATCCGAGAGAAAGGTTTGACAGTTATCATACCATGTTATGCGGTGATTTGCAATGATGGGCATGGGCAGCGCGCAAAAATGTTTCCACCTCAGCAAACAGAACGTGCCGATCGATACTATGACAAACATGATGGAACGAATTGGGCAAAAGCAACAGCTTTTTTTCCGCCGATCCAATCTGCTCATATAAATAATAGGCGCTTTTTAGCGGCACGATCCCATCTTTTTCTCCTTGCACAATGAGCGCGGGTGCCGCGACGCGCGGAAGTCGGGGACGCACATCGCGGACGAGTTTGCGAAACTCCCTGACAGCTGAAAACGGCGTCGCCATCATTTTGTTTCGATAGCGGAGAAACAGTGGGTGCTCCCGCGCTCCTTTCCATCCATTGGCAAACATCTCGCGGATGTCGCGCCATAATTGGCGCGGGTTGACATAGTAAAACGCAGCGCTTAGCAGCACGAGTTTGGCGACCGGGTATTTTTCCGCCAAGTAGACGGCGATCACTCCACCCATTGAAAACCCAATGACATACACCACACTGCAACGGTGATGGAGCGCTAAAAACGCTTGTTCCGCCGCTGCGATCCATTGGTCGTATGTAATTCCTTTCAACCGCAGTTCGCTTCCGTGGCCCGGCAAGGTCGGCGTTTCGATCATCCAATCGGTCCGCTCTCGCAAATAATCGGCCAGCGGCGCCACTTCTTCTGGACTTCCCGTAAACCCGTGAATACATAAACAGCCGATCATCATTTCCACCCCCGGCTTGAGTGAAAAGCGGCGCCTGTGACGCCGCTTTTAGTTTCTCTCGGGTTGCTTGATGTTACACCCAATATCGAAGCAACTCTTCCAATTTCATGCCGCGCGATGCTTTCAATAAAACAATGTCATCCGAAGTCGCGACGGAACGCACGGCCTCGGCCAACGCTGCTTTATCGTCGAACTCCCTCACCCGTCCATCATCAAAAAATGGGGCGGCCGCCGCGGCGATATGGTGCGCCAGCGGCCCGTAAGTGAACACATAGTCCACCATTCCCGGCCGCAACACCTCTCCGATCTCTCGATGAAACGCCACTTCTTCGTCACCAAGCTCCAACATATCGCCCAATACGGCGATTTTTTGCCGGTAGCCGCCTAATTCCCCAAGCAGCGTCAAGGCGGCGCGCATCGATGTCGGGCTAGCATTGTAGGCGTCATTAATGACGGTAAAGCCATATTTCGTCTTGACGACTTCCGTACGCATGCGCGTCACTTGCAGGCGGGAGAGAGACGCATCAATGCCTTCCCAATCGATGCCGAAAAAGCGGGCGACCGCAATGGCGGCGAGCGCGTTGTACACATGATGCTTGCCTAATACCGGCATAAACAGCGTCCGGCCGGGGAGCGCATTGATGACAAACGATGTTCCTCCCGCTTCAATGCGCACATCGGTCGGATAGTAATCGTTCTGTTCGCCCGCCCCGAACGTCACGACATGGCGGGGAAGCGGCAACTTCGGCACGCGCTCCGTCAAGAGCGGCTCATCGCCGTGGTAGACGAATAAACCATCATGGTGCAAACCCGCCAAAATTTCCAACTTCGCCTTGGCGATGCCTTCCCGCGACCCGAGCTCCTGCAAGTGTGCTTCTCCGATATTCGTGATGACCGCTGCGTCCGGACGGGCGATCATCGTCAGCCGCTCGATTTCGCCAAACCCGCTCATCCCCATTTCGACAACGGCCATCTCCGTCCCTTCGTCAAGCGAAAGAAGCGTCAGCGGCACGCCGATGTGATTGTTCAAGTTCCCTTCGGTCTTTTGCACTCGATAGTGGGTTGAAAGCAGCGCGGCAATCATATCTTTCGTCGTCGTTTTGCCGTTGCTGCCAGTGACGCCGATCACCTTCATTCCAAGCTGCTCGCGGTAGCGGGCGGCGAGCCGCTGCAGCGCCGAAAGGGTATCGTCAACGATAATCGCCGGAACGCCTTCTGGCGGCGTTCCTTCCCTTTCCGCCCACAGTACGGCGGCGGCTCCTTTTTGCACCGCTTCTTGCACGAAATCGTGGCCGTTAAAGGTCGCACCGCGCAACGGAACGTACAAGTTGCCGGCTTGGATTGTTCTCGTGTCTGTCGATACACCGCTGACGGCAATCGTCTCCCATTCCGGCTTCACGCACCGACCGCCTGACATCTCGGCAATTTGCCGGACCGTCCGTTTCATCATCCGCTTTCACCCTCTTTATTTTTCAAATGTGTACGTGATCGTCTGCTTTTCTTGATGCCGTTCCAACGCCAGCGCAATGAGGCGCTCGATCAGTTCCGGATACGGCACGCCGCTGTGCTGCCAAAGAAGCGGAAACATGCTGTATGGCGTAAAGCCTGGCATCGTGTTCACTTCGTTGATATAAACAGCGCCATCTTCGGCGAGGAAAAAATCGACGCGCGCAAGTCCAGACAAATCCAGCGCCTGAAACGCCGTAATGGCCATTTGTTTGATCGTCTCATACTGTTCTTTCGTTACGTCCGCTGGGATGATCAATTCGGTTTGCCCGTCTTCGTATTTCGCTTCATAGTCGTAAAATTCCTTTTTGGGAACAATTTCGCCAACGACCGAACAAATCGGCTCATCATTTCCGATCACGCCGATTTCAATTTCGCGGCCGACAATCGCCTCTTCAATAATAATTTTTCGGTCATACTGAAATGCCTCGATAAATGCGGCTTTTAAATCGCCGCGCTGCTTGCATTTCGAAATGCCGACGCTCGAACCGGCGTTGGCTGGCTTGACAAAGCACGGGTAGCCAAGCTCTCGTTCGATCCGGTCATACACCGTCTCGCCTCTTTTTTGCCAATCGTACTTCGTCACGGCGATATATTTTGCTTGGCGCAACCCGGCCTGCGCAAACAAGTTTTTCATCATCACCTTATCCATGCCGACCGCGGAAGCAAGCACCCCGTTGCCGACATACGGAATGTTCAATATCTCAAGCAACCCTTGCACCGTTCCGTCTTCGCCGTTCGGCCCATGCAAAAGCGGGAAAATGACATCGATCGTTTCCTCGTTTCCTCCCGCAGCCGAATCGGCAGCCGGAACTTGGTTCAAGGAAACCGGAATCAAGGCGGTCGCCGCCGAAGTGAATTGCAGCTGCTTGATTTCCTCGATCGGTCCGGTCAGTTGTTCGCCCTTGATCCATTGACCTTCCGGTGTAATATAAATCGGAATGACATCGAATTTATGAGGATCAATGGCGTTCATCACCGCCATCGCCGTCGACAACGATACTTGGTGCTCCGGTGATTTGCCGCCGTATAACACGCCAACTCTCGTTTTCATCATCGTTCCTCCTCTTTCCTTGGCCATCGTTCCTATTGTAACACGTTTCGCGCCCAACGGTCTGATATTTTATATGTACGATGCAGGTTGTTTCGCCACCCCCCATAAGCGATAAGGAACAAAAAAGTGAGGGTGTCTAAAAAGGTGGTTCTTCTTTCAGCAAAGCACAACATATCGTTTTCCAGCATTTGTTTTACACGTATATACAGGAATAAGAAAAGGTGCCCCGACCGTTTTGGGACACCTTCTGTCGCTACGGATGCAACGCGCGCCAAGCCATGCGTTGCGGCATGGCCGCTACCACTTCGGCGAGCGCTTCTTGCCCGGTTTTTTCCACGCCAGCAAAATAATCGGACACACGGCGGAAAAACCGGTTTTTCTCCACATCATCCATCAACAAGCGAAGCATGTGCTGCTCGCCGCTTTCTGGCCCGACCAAATGATAAATGAGACCATTTTGCTGTAAATATTGCAAATTGATACGCTCCTGCCCAGGCAAGCAATCAATCGTAAAAATCGGAATGCGCTTATGAAGCAACTCGCTGACCGTCACCCCGCCTGGTTTCGTAATGACGGCATCCGCCTCTTCATACAGCCGATTCATCTCTTCCGGGTCAGCGATGTATGGAAGCGGCCGGATATGAGGCAGCTGCCAGCTGGCGATTTCCTCGTACAGCTGGCGATTGGCGCCGCACAGCACCGAATAGCGGAACAACGTTGACGTGCGGGCCGCCCGCAAAAACGCCAGCATATTGCCAAGCCCTTGGTTTCCACCGGCGACAAGCACATGAGCGAGGTCCCGCTTGCGTCTCGCTTCCGACCGATTCATAAACACATCGTGCACTGGGATGCCAGTGACGATGATGCGTCCTTTGTCAACCCCGTACTTCGTGATCAGCTCCCATTTCGCCTCTTGGTGGGGAACAAAATGATAGTCAATAAACCGTTTCCCCCAGATGCTGTTCATAAAAAAGTCGGTGTAGACATTGACAACTGGAACCGTCAGCACCCGTTTTCGCTTCAGCCGCTGCAAAATGCGCGACGGAAACGAATGGGTGCAGACGATTAAATCCGGCTGTTCTTCTTCCACCATCTTTTTCATTTTGCTTTCAAAATAAGGCAGCCATGGCTCAAACGAAATGAACTCAAACCGGGGCGGCTCTTGGTACATCAGCGTTTTGTACACACGGTGGTACGAAGCAGGATGCGAGCGAATCCAGCGCAAGTAGGCCTCTGACACCATTTTTTCCATCAGTTCATTGCAATAGCTCAAAAAATCGATCTTTTTGCTTTCGACCGCCGGAAACTGGCGGCGCAAAAAATCCATCAACGTATCGGCTACTTTATGGTGTCCCGTATTCATTTGAAACAGCGGCAAAAACAATACTTTCATCATCGATCGCACCCTTTAGCTTTCGAAAGATTTTTTGCGCCTCCGCTGCCCAACCCATGCCGCAAGCAAAAAAAGCAAAAACAACGCCAAACCGGCAAGCGGAAAAGAAATCAGGGGGATATGGATGCGCTGGCCGAGCCAAAGCCCCGCCGCGGTCAACGGAACGGCCCAACCTGCCGTTCCAAGCGCCGACAGCAACAAAAACGGCCCGAACGGAAACCGGCTCACTCCCGCCATATACGGGCAAATTTGCCGCACCCCGGGAGCATAGCAGCCGAACAAAATCCCCCATTTGCCATAGCGGCCAAACCATCGGCGAGCCCGCTCCCAACGTTCAGCCGTAATTCCGACGCACTTGCCGTACTTTTGCACAAACGGCGCCCCCCACCACCGGCCGGCGCCGTATGCCGTCACCATGCCGGCCATCGCCCCGCCCCAGCATGAAGCGAGCGACGGTCCAAGCAGCAACTGCTCCTTGGCAACCATCACGCCGACCAAAAAGAGCAAGCTTTCCTCCGGCGCCGGAATGCCGACAATGCCGCAAAACAAAAAGAAAAACAGCATCACATATCCATATGACTGGACATACGGCAACCATACGCTTGTATCCATAGCTCCCCCGCTACATCGCCGAGATTTGTGTATTAGTTTGCACATTTCGCAGTTCCGTAATCGTCACCCAACGCATCTTTTTCGCTGCTTCATCCTTAAACAGCAGCTCGAGCGCTGACAACATTTGCTCTGGCGCGCGTTTGTCAGCACCTAGCGCATCCCCATTGTCATGAAGCACAATCACCGCCCCGCCGCGTATGGACGAACGCAAGCGGCGGAACAATTCCATTGTACCAATTTTTTCGTTCCAATCGCCAAGAATATGCGACCATAACACCGTTGTATACCGCTTTTGCACGATCGGCGTCCAAGCGTTAAAATGCCCCCACGGCGGGCGGTAATACACCGGGCGTTGGCCCGTCGCCCGCTCAATCGCCTTAGCGGCGCGGCGCACCCCCCAATCCAACCAAAGCGGCGGCAACAGCCAATTGCTGATGTGGCGGTAATTATGAATCCCAATTTCATGGCCTTCTTCGGCCATCCGCCGCACAATATCCGGATAGCGCTCGACTTTGCGGCCGACAACGAAAAACGTCGCCTTCACGCCGTATTTCTTTAATAAATCAAGCAACTTTGGCGTATAATACGGGTCGGGGCCGTCATCAAACGTCAGCGCCAGACAATCGGATGCCGTTCCCTCCCGAAACAAACGCACCCGCTTTTTGCGAATAATGATCGTCGGTACAATCCCATAAATGGCAATTCCCACAATGAAACAAACGAACAACCAAGCCCACATGGCATTCACCTCTTGATTGTACTTTACCAATATTTCTTCTCTCTGAAAATAGAAAAATGAACTTTCTATATTCGAGATCATCACGCTGTAGATGTTTTATCATATAACAAACAAATGAGAAATCGAACAGAAAATCATGAAAATTTCATGCAGACCGTCCAGTCTTCTTATTTCCTATACGAAAACCGCCATCGCTTGGTTTCCTCCCGAAGCTCGGTGGAATTTGCTATAATACATAACGATACACGAGCGATTAAAAAAAGACAGGTGATCCGCATTGCGAAAAAAAATCATCTTAACCGGCGGCGGCACAGCCGGCCACGTGATGGTCAACGTCGCTCTCATCCCGAAATTGAAAGAGCTTGGATGGGATATCGTTTACATCGGATCTCATCAAGGGATTGAACGGGAGATTATCGGCCGCATCGACGGCGTCCCGTACTATTCGGTTTCGACCGGAAAACTGCGCCGCTATTTTGACTGGAAAAACTTTAAAGATCCATTCAACGTGCTGAAAGGCGTTTGGCAGGCGTACCGCCTGATCCAAAAAGAAAAACCGGACGTCGTCTTCTCAAAAGGCGGATTCGTCTCCGTTCCCGTCATTCTCGGCGCTTGGCTGAACGGTGTGCCGTCGGTGATCCATGAATCTGACTTAACCCCGGGGCTTGCGAATAAAATTGCCATGCCGTTTGCGACAAAAATCTGCCTCACCTTCCCGGAAACGAAGCAATATGTCAATGCCGATAAAGCCGTCTACGTCGGCGCCGTCGTCCGCGAAGAGTTGAAGGATGGCAGAGCCGAACAAGGGAGGAAGATGTGCCAGTTCGACGGAAAAAAACCGGTCTTGCTGGCGATGGGGGGCAGCTTAGGCTCGAAAAAAATTAACGACGCCTTGCGCGCCAACCTATCGACGCTTCTTGCCGAATTTGACATCATCCACATTTGCGGCAAAGGGAACATCGACCCAAGCCTCGCAGGCCAAAACGGATACAAACAGTTCGAATACGTCAACGAAGAGCTGCCCCACTTACTCGCCTTAGCCGACATCGTCGTCTCCCGCGCCGGGGCGAACGCCATTTTCGAACTGCTCTCCTTGCGCAAGCCGATGCTGCTCATCCCGCTCTCGAAAGCGGCAAGCCGCGGCGACCAAATCCTAAACGCCCGTTCGTTTGAAAAAGCCGGCTATGCGGAAGTGCTGATGGAAGAGGACTTGACGAACGAATCGCTGCAAGCCGCCATTCACCGCCTATATGAAAACAAAGACCGCTACCGAAAAAACATGGAGAAAGCCGGCGCAAGCGATCCGCTGCAAACGCTGCTTGCAATCATTCAAGACACCGCCCGTTTGTAAAAACAGGCGATGCCCGATGCGGCCAACCACGGCCGTTTTTCGGCATCGCCTCGTTTTGTTTTCATCACCACACAACGAGCCTTCTCTCCTTTACACCGGCTCAAGCCGATAACGGTTGATACGGAACACATGGTCGCACAAGAGATCGATATCTTCTTGATGTTGTACTGGAATTGTGATGCTGGCTCAGTCTTAGCACTCAGCTAGCACTACGGGTTATTTTTATTCAAATTTTTTCGTTTGCCATTTCCTTCCCCCAACCAGAAAACCGCCCGGCGGAACACCCAGCCAGGCGGCGCGACTAGAAGTATAAGAAATAAATGACAACGGCCAGCACGATCCGATACACGGCAAACGGCACGAGGCGGATGCGGTTGATGAGCTCAAGGAAAAAGCGAATCGCGAGCAAGGCGAAGACAAAGGCGCTCAAAAAGCCGGCGATGAAAAACGGAATATCGGCGGTGGTGACGTATTGCCAGTTTTTCAACAGCGACAGCCCGCTCGCCCCAGCCATGATCGGAACAGCCATAATGAACGTGAAATCGGCGGCGGCGCGATGGCTCATGCCGACAAGCACCCCGCCAGAAATCGTCGAGCCGGAGCGGGAAAAGCCGGGCCACAAGGATAAACATTGCATCAAACCAACAAAAAACGCCTGCTTGTACGTAATTTGGTCGACCGTCTGCGTCCGCGCGGCTTTTTTGGCGAATTGGTCGGCGGCAATCATGAGCAACGCGCCGAGCACAAGGCCGATCAGCACCGTTTTGGTCGAAAACAAATGTTCATCGATGTAATCTTCAAACAAGACGCCGAGCACCCCAGCCGGCAGCAGGCCAATGATGACGTGAATGAGGTTAAGGCGCGGATGTCCGCCCGGATGACGGCCGCGAACGCCAAGCAAGTCGAGAAATCGGTCTTTAAACACGACCACAGCGGCTAGAATCGAGCCGAGCTGGATGACGACTTTAAACGTATTCGCCGCGTACTTGCCTAAAAACTCTGTGGATTTCAGCCAAAGATCGTCGACAATAATCATATGGCCGGTCGAGGAAACCGGGGCAAACTCGGTCAGCCCTTCGACCATCCCTAAAATGATCGCCTTCCATAATTCCATCCAGTGCATGTCCTTCCATCCTTTCTGCGCGGGGTCGTCCTTTCTATACATATGGGCCAAGCGGGTGGAATAACACTCCGCTTTTGGCCGCGCCTGCTCTATTGTACTACAAATCTTTGTCTTGTACTACCCGCGCTTTTTCTAGTCAGCGACCTTGTTTTCAAGACAGAACAGTCGACTTCCTGTTGCTGCCTAATGGGACGGGCCGGACGCTTCCCCTAACTCCCCGCGCCGCTCTAAGTAATGATACAAAGCGCCGAGCAAGTTCGCATCGTTTTTGAATTGGCACGTCTCCACCACTGGCTGGACTTTGGCAATGGGAACGAGCGACAATAACACCGAAAGCCGCTTGTTGATTTCGTCGACGAAATCGGGGCGGCTGCTAATGGCCCCGCCCAAAATGATTTTTTCCGGGTCGTATGCGTACTGCAAGTTAAAAATCCCTTGGGCCAATGAAAAATAAAACCGGTCAATGGCCTTTTGCGCGGCTTCATCGCCGCTCTCGGCCAACGCAAATACTTTTTCTCCGTCCAGCTCCCTCTCCGGCATCCCCTTTTCCTCAGCCGCCATCCGGATCAACGCGCTTGTCGCCGCCAGTTCGCTCCATGTTTTGCATTCGATCCTTCCGTTCTCATAGCGGACATCCATCAACATATAGCCAAATTCCCCGCCGTGCAAATGCGCCCCTTTATGGATGCGTCCGTCTTTCACGATCGCCCCGCCAATGCCGGTGCCGACAATGACAAAGGCGATGTCGCGGCAGCCCCGTCCCGCCCCCTTCCATAACTCGCCAAGCGCCGCGCAATTCGCGTCATTTTCCATCTCCACTGGCAGGCCCGTCGCCCCGCCGAATACTTCTTTAAAGTTTGGGCCGTGAATGCACGGCAATGCGCTGCTTCCGCCGATGATGCCGATGTCGCTATCCACGCTTCCTGCGGAACTGATCGCAATGCCGGAAAGTGGATAGTTGGCCTGCGCCTGGCGGACGACGTTAAGCAAGTCATCGCGAAATTGATGAAAGTCATGCCGCTCCGAACGGTAACGCCCCTTTTCGAAAAAGTCGCCATGCTCGTTCATGACGGCATGTTTGACATATGTGCCGCCAATATCAAAAACAATATAGTAACGCACCGATGACGCCTCCTTCGTTTACGATCTTTCCTCTCTTCTAGCTCCATTAGGCTTAGCTGTTTCTCCACTTTTATGTATTCGCCGTCGGTCCATCCGCTCCTCCCCGCTGCAATGAAAGAGGCCGCCCCGTTAGGCGGGGGCGGCTCGCCATCATCATCGTTCATATCCCATTGACAGCGCCTTTTGCGCATTGCGAACATCGTTATGCAGCAGCTGGGCAAGATCATATGCCGGGTAATAGCCGCGTTCATACATATAGTTGAACGCTTTTTCGTGCGTGTCAATGGCTTTGAGCAGATGTTTGACAAACGTTTTGCGCAGCACTGGCGTCGCCGCCTCGGTAATGGCAGCAGCATAATTGTGCACTGCCGTTTTTGAAAAGCCAAGCAAGTCGCCAGCGTGCAAGGCGCGGTCGCCATCATCATGGTCGCGGCTTTCTTCCATCATAGGTGCCGCCGGAATGAAGGCAAGCAGCTCGCGCAAATTCGTTTCCAGCCCTTGAATCGTCTCAAGGTACAATCCTTTTAATTCAGGACAGTCGATTTTGCCGACCGCCTTTTTCATTTTTATGAGCCCGTTTGCTTGAAAAGCGATCAGTTCATGCAACTCCAACGTTTCATGCCAAGCCAAATGGCGATGGCCGTGCATCTGTCCATGCATATGGATCACGTTCTCCCCTTGTTTTTCATTGGTTGATTTCCATTTACTGTATATGCCTGCCAAAAGGAAATGGTCACTATTGTCCAAGCTTCCCGCACCAGCAAAAAAAGGCGTCCCGCGAAAAGCGAAACGCCTTCCTCAGTCACTGTCACAACAGATCCCCGCCGTCAAATCCATCGCCGCCATCAAACCAATCATCCACGTCCAACCCGTCAGCGACATCATCGATCACATCGTCAAGCAACTCTTCCGCCACCATTCCCGCCAACATCCCGGCCGCAAATCCTCCAATGGCGCCAGCCCACCCATGTCCGCCATGATGCGAATGATGGACGGGTGGATAATGGCCTACTGGATGGCTATAGATTGGCGAATGCGGCGTTGCCAATGGATGCCCGCTCAGCTGGCCGAACGCCCCGGCCGCCCGCACCGCCTCTTCGATGGCTTCCCGAAGCAGACGGGCTGCCGTCGCCGAATCGCGAAGCTGTTCGTGAGTGATCAACAGCTCCCGTTTCATTTCGCGTTCCCCGCCAAAGCCGTGGCGGACGTCGATCTCCAGATACAAACGCACCCCTTCTCCCTCGACGAGGGCAAAAAACTCGACTTCTTGGACGATCCCTTGAAATTCGCTCGTCGGGAAGAACGCAAATTCCTGGCCATGCGGCGTAATGCTTCCGGATGTCGCTTTCTCCCGGAATCCCAGGGCGGCCAAAGCGGAAAACACTTGCTCCAAGGCCGTCGGCGGCAAAATGTGAATGGCGTCTTGGTCATATGCATCCGCCCCATCGGCAATATCCAGCCGGGTGACGAACGTATAACGGACCGTTGGGCGGCTGATCGGCAAATGGAGCGGCAGTGCGTACGAAAACGGGAGCACTTTCCGCTCACCGGGCTGAATCGTAAACGAGGAAGCGACCGGGATCACCGCTGCGGTTCGGCGATATGCCTTTCCTTCCGCGTGCACTTCCAATTGCAATACGACATCTAGGTTCCGAATGTGTTGGGCGACCGAACCACCTTCCAGCAAAAATTCCCCTTCCAACGTTTCACCAAGGCGCACATGAGGGCGATGCAGCACAAGATCCACTTTGGCAGCGCCAATGCCGAATTTCGATAAAAACTTTTTCCACATCGAACCTCTCTCCTTTCATCAACCTAATTTCACACTTGAATTACGAACAAGCCGCCAACATGGTGTCACCGAAATAATTTGATCAACCCTAGGACGATCAACACAACCCCAGGCAGCATTGTCGCCTTTTTCATGATTCCCGTTTTCGACACCATGTACCCCAACAATAAGCCAACGCGGATGAACACAAGATTAAACATGCCAACTAACAGGGCAAACGAAAGCGGGGGAAAATGCAAAAGCGACGAACTGATCCCGGCGCCAAACGCATCCATCGACAGGGCAAGCCCGATCAACACCGCTTCTTTTTGGCTGATCGTGCCTGAACGATCAAGATCGCCAAGTTCGGGGCGTTTCAATACTTGAACAGCGCCGCTGAATCGGTTAGCCTCCCCTGCTCCATCACATTCCATAGATGAATCGCTTCCATCTCCCTTTGGCTTATAGACGTTATAAATCGCCCAACCGCCAAGCGCAATGAGAATGACTGAAGCAAGCCCTCGCTCGACTTGCAACGGCAAAAAAAGCGCCAACAGACGGCCGATGTTCATGGATGCAAACACCACCGCCCCGGACATGGATGCGATCAGCGCCAACGAAAAGCAGGAAAAACGGACACCACCCATTCCATACGTAATGCCTACGCTCAAGCTGTCCATGCTCACACTGAAAGCGAGCAAAATCATGGACACCCATAACCACATATGAATCCCCCCTGCCGTACGATATGCAATTCCGTACGGAGAGGGGACTTTCTTGCCATTCGACACGCATCGATTTCCGGGGAAATGTTTCCCCTTTTCTCGACATTATTCCCGCAAATGATACGGCAATGTCGCAATGACAACATCTTTTTTCATGATCAAGAAAAAGCGCAAGATGATGGCTGTTTGGTTATGCAAAAATGTATGCCACCATTTTTTCACGATAAATTGAGGCAAGAGCACCGTCACCGGCGCGCGGTCTGCTTCTTTTTCCGCTTTCGTGATGTATTCTAACAATGGCGACAAAATGGTTCGGTACGGTGAATAGATGACTTTCAACGGAATGTCCGGATAAAACTTCTCCCACTTTTGCCGCAGCTTTTGTTCGTCTTTTTCGTCGAAAATAATCGACAGTGCCGTAATGTCGTCGGAAATGCTGCGAGCGTACTGAACGGATTGGGCGACCACTTTGCTGACGCCGGAAATGGGAATAATGACTTTTGGTTTCAACAGTTTCTCGCGCTGTTGCCACTCCCGTTCGTCAAGCCGCAATTGCTCGCCAAGTTTTTTGTAATGCTCGTGAATTCGGATGAACATCCAGACGAACAGCGGAATCGCCACGATAACGATCCACGCTCCTTGCGTAAATTTAGCGACCATCGTGACGAGCGTGACGATCCCGGTGACCACCGCTCCCGTTCCGACGGTGAGCAGCACGCCGATCTTCCGTCCTTCTTCCCGTTTCCATAATTTTTTAATCAACCCACCCTGGCCGATAGTGAAGGAAAGAAAGACGCCAACCGCATAAAGCGGGATGAGCGAATGAGTCTCCGCATGAAAAACAATGATCAACAAGATCGCCAACACGCTCAATAAAATGATGCCATTGGAAAACACGAGGCGATCGCCCCGGGCCGCTAAGCTTCTCGGCAAAAAACCGTCCTTCGCCATAATCGACGTCAGCTGCGGAAATCCGGCAAAACTCGTATTCGCCGCGAGCACTAAAATGACCATCGTCGCCAGCTGAAACAAATAAAACACAAGACCATTCCCAAATACATGACGCCCGATTTGCGAAATGACCGTTTGATGCTCGGTCGGAGTAACGCCGAATCCCGCCGCCAACACGGTGATGCCTAAAAACATCGTGCCAAGCAGCACGGACATCCACCCCATTGTAATCGCGGCATTTTTCGAGCTGTCCGGCCGGAACGCCGGCACGCCGTTGCTGATGGCTTCGACCCCGGTCATCGCCGAGCATCCTGACGAAAAGGCGCGCAGCAAAATAAACAAACTGTAACCGGACGCAAACATGTGAGCGGTTGACGCATGCTCATGCATCGTAAACCCATGCCATCCTTCCTGCCACAACTGCCACCCGCCGACAGCGATCATCACAAGAACGAAGCCAATGAACACATACGTCGGGTAGGCGAAAACCGTTGCGGATTCGGTAATGCCGCGTAAATTGAGCACCATTAAAAGCAAGACAAGAGCGACAGCGAGCTCCACTTTCCACGGCAGCAGCCCCGGAAACGCCGATGTCAGCGCGGCGACGCCGGAGCTGATGCTGACAGCGACGGTCAAGATATAATCGATCATGAGCGCCGCCCCAGCCACTAAACTGATTTTCGTCCCCAAATGGTCTCGGGCGACCACATACGCCCCGCCTCCAGACGGAAACGCGTAAATAATTTGCCGATACGACAACGTCACTAACAAGAGCAATACTAAAATCGCCACCGCGATCGGCAGCGAATAGAAAAAGACGCTTGTCCCTAATAAAGCAAGCACAAGCAAAATTTCTTCCGTCGCGTAAGCCACCGATGACAGGGCATCGGAAGAAAAAACGGCCAATGCCTTCCACTTAGGCAATTTTTCATGTTTCAACTGTTTCGTTTCCATCGGTTTCCCAATCAACAAACGTTTTAACGAAGCCATGCTTCCGTTCCTCCCTAAAGCATAAGAGTTGACTCATCGATTCAAAAGAAAAAACCGCTGAGGACGCACTCAACGGCTACAAATGTTCTAAAGCCATACTCGTCCCTCCCCAAAGCGCTTGCGAGGTTAGCTGTCGGGTTCGGGCTTGGAGAGATGCCCGTCCTTTCGGATTCACCCCTAGAGGGCCGGTGATTTAGTACAAAATGCCGCTATTCCATCTTTTTCTCAATTAGAGAAGCCTTGCGAAATCAGCCTTCTTTTTTTGGTGAAATGCCGCTGATTTGCTCGTGGCAGCCGTTTTTCACCGGCCTTCTAGCAACGAGCGTTGCAACGATTGGGTCCCCCGCTCCATGCCGGATTCAGCGCATCGTATCAAATTATTCTTGCTTCCATATCTTACTCCTTTGCTTGTCCCTCCGCCAACCTTGAAAAAGGGGGAAAACAGCGAGTTTCTGGGCTTTTGGGATTATTTTTTCTTTATTATTTCCCCTTCGCTCACGCTCCTGACATTTTTCTGTTTTTCACTCATCCAATCATCATTTTCCCTTTCGGATAGCGGAACGGATCAGGCTGACGGCGCAGCGTGACCGCATAAGCGATCGTCAACGGGCCGACGCGGCCGGCAAACATCGTCAAGGCAATGATCACCTTTCCGAGCGGAGACAACTCCGGAGTCAGTCCCATCGACAGCCCGACGGTTCCAAACGCCGACGTCGCTTCGAATAAAATCATGAGAAAGTCTTTTCCGCGCTCGGTGATCGTCAGCACCATCGTCACAAACATGACGATAAACAGCCCGCTCATTGTCACGGTCAGCGACTTGTACACCGTATCGTACACGATCCGTTTCCGAAATAAAATGACATCCTCTTTCCCGCGGATTTGCGACCAAACCGCGCCGAGCAAGGTCGTAAAGGTCGTGGTTTTGATTCCTCCGCCCGTCGAACCCGGGGAAGCGCCGACAAACATAAGAAAAACGATCAAAAACAGCGTCGGTTGCGTCAAATCCGGGATGTTAAGCGTATTCGAGCCCGCCGTTCTCGGAGTGACCGCTTGGTAAAACGCGGACAAAAACTTGCCTGAGAGCGACAACGGCCCCATCGTCTTCGGATTATTCCACTCCAGCAGCAATATGAGCGCCATGCTGGCCACTAGCAGCCATGCCGTCGTGATGACCACCACCTTCGTATGAAGAGACAGCCGCCGTGTTTGCCGGTACTCATACACTTCATTCATGACAATAAATCCGATGCCGCCTAGTATAATTAAAATCGGCACGACAAGGCTCACGACCGGATCTTCCACATAGCCGGTCAAACTGCGAAATTCGCCCATCAAGTCAAAGCCGGCGTTGTTAAAGTTGGAAATCGCATGAAAGAACCCAAAGTAAACGGCTTTCCAAAACGGCATATCGAACGAGAAACGAATCGCCAATAGCAATCCGCCGATGCCCTCAATGACGACGGTAAAAACGAGAATGCGTTTTACGAGCCGAACAATCCCTTCGATGCTCAGCTGATTGAGCGCCTCTTGCAGCAACAACCGCTCTTTCAAGGAAATCCGCTTGCCAAGCAAAAAGGCAAACAACGTAGCAAATGTCATAAATCCAAGCCCGCCCACTTGGATCAGCGCTAAAATGACCAGCTGGCCGAACAACGTGAACGTCGTCCCGGTGTCGACGACGACAAGTCCGGTTACGCACGTCGCGGAAGTCGCTGTAAACAAGGCGTCTAAAAACGGCAGCCCCCTTCCATCGACGGTCGCAACAGGAAGCGTCAACAGCAGCGCTCCAATCAAAATAATGAGTGCAAATCCGGACACGAGAATTTTCGGCGGATCAAAAAATTTGCCTTTCGAATTCATTGACATGGCTTACCCCTTTCTCTTCATCCAATCCCGTATCGTTGTGGATGATGCATAGAAAAAATATACCAAAAACAAGCTTGTTCGGGTACTCAAACCATTTTCATCATAGGCATTCTTTCTGCATAATAAAATGGATAAAGGGCGTGGCCACCGGCTTCAAGAATGTGGATGCATTGAAACCTTTTCCGTCTCCGTTCGTCTATATGAATGGCGAATGGCAGTCCGACTGGGGCCACACAAGCATTGAAGCGCGGAAGGGGGCTTGCACCAGTCCCATAAAAACATTCCATTGACTTTTGGCAGCAGACGTATTATGCTACTTGACATGGAGACGTTCCGATGTAAAATCATGTAAGAATAAAACGTTTGTTGCTGTGGGCAACGGTTGTTGATATAAACATAGAAACATCGTTAAGAATACGAGGCAAAGGAGGAGAAGAGGACGTGAAGGCAATTTGGGAAAAATGGTTGAAAAAATGTCGTTCTCTCCCTAACCAATACATCGGCTTTTTTATTTTTGCCGTGCTCTTATTTTGGTTGAAGACGTACGCCGCCTATTTAGCGGAATTTAACCTTGGCATCAGCAACTCCATGCAGGAGTTTTTATTGTTCATCAACCCGATCAGCTCGGCGGTATTCTTCCTTGGGTTGGCGCTGTTGGCCAAGGAAACGCGTGTGTACAAATGGCTCATTATTATTAATTTCATCTTATCGTTCATTCTATACGCCAATATCGTTTATTATCGTTTTTTCAGCGATTTTATTACATTCCCGACGTTGACGCAAACGAAAAACTTCGGCGATCTCGGCAGAAGCATTTGGGAGTTGCTCCGCTGGTATGACGTGTTCTATTTCTTGGATACGATCATTTTGGCGGTGATCGTTTTCTCGAAGCGATTCTCGCTCCCGGAAGTGCAGGCCGGCCGATTCAAAAAAGGCGCCATTTTCGCTTCGGCCATTCTTATGTTCAGCATCAACTTGGCGCTCGCTGAGACCGACCGCCCGCAGCTCTTGACAAGAACGTTTGACCGCAACTATATCGTCAAATATTTAGGCGTGTACAACTATTTGATTTACGATGCGTTCCAAAGCATGAAATCATCGACGCAGCGGGCGTTCGCAAACAAAAGCGACATCACGACTGTGCTGAACTATGTGCAGGCGACGTATGCCAAACCGAACCCGAAATATTTCGGCGTGGCGAAAGGGAAAAACGTCATTTACATTCATTTAGAGTCGCTGCAAAACTTTGTGATTAACTATAAGTTGAACGGTGAAGAAGTCACCCCGTTCTTAAACTCGCTCACCCGCGATCCGAACACGTTCTATTTCGATAACTTCTTCCATCAAACAGGACAAGGGAAAACGTCGGATGCGGAGTTTATGCTCGAAAACTCGCTGTTTGGCTTGCCGCAAGGCGCTGTCTTTACGACGAAAGGACAAAACACGTATCAGGCGGCTCCGGCCATTTTGCACCAATACGGCTATACAAGCGCCGTCTTCCACGGCAACTACAAAACGTTCTGGAACCGCGATGAAATTTACAAGTCGTTCGGCTTTGACCATTTCTTTGACGCCAGCTACTACGATATGAACGATGAGGACGTGTTGAACTACGGCCTGAAAGACAAACCGTTTTTCCGGGAGTCGATCCCGCTGTTAGAAACATTAAAAGAACCGTTCTATGTGAAATTTATTACGCTGTCGAATCACTTCCCGTACCCGATCAGCGAGGAAGATGCGACGATCCCGCCGGCGACGACAGGCGACGGCTCGGTCGACCGGTATTTCCAAACGGCACGCTATTTGGACGAAGCAGTGAAAGAGTTCTTTGACTACTTGAAAAAATCGGGTCTGTACGACCGCTCGGTCATCATTTTGTACGGTGACCATTACGGCATTTCGGAAAACCATAACAAAGCCATGGCGCAAATTTTAGGAAAAGAAATTACGCCGTATGAACATGCGCAATTGCAGCGGGTGCCGCTGTTCATCCACGTGCCGGGCATAAAAGGCGGCGTCATTCACGAGTTTGGCGGCCAAATCGATTTGTTGCCGACGGTCTTGCACCTGCTGGGCATTGATACAAAAAATTACGTCCATTTTGGAACGGATTTGCTGTCACCTGAACATCAAGAAATCGTTCCGTTCCGCAACGGCGACTTTGTCACGCCGAAGGTGACAGCGGTCAACGGCAAGTACTATGACACGAAAACAGGCGAACCTCTTGAAAGCACGCCGGAAATTCAGCGGCTCGAACAAATCGTCCGTACGAAGCTTGACCTATCGGATAAAGTCGTCTACGGCGATTTGCTCCGGTTCTATACACCGAAAGGCTTCAAGCCGGTCGATCCGTCAAAATATGATTACAATAACCGTGAAGAGGGAAGCGATCAATGATCGCCTCCCTCTTTTTTCTAGCGCTGCAGCAGTTGCTCAATGGCCCGCTTCGCATTCACGTAACCCGCCCCATATACGTTCGGGTCGCGCCCTTTCCACAAATCGGCGCCGTCTTTTAACGCCTGCTTGATTTCATCCGGCGTTGCATTTGGTTTGGCCTGAAGCATCAACGCGACAATGCCGGCGCAAATCGGCGTCGCCATCGATGTACCGGACATCGATATATAATGGTCACCGACCCGGCTTTGCTTATTCATCTTGTCAAGAAATGAACGCGGGGCGCGAAGCGATATAATGTTGACCCCGGGAACGACGAGATCCGGTTTTGTCACCCCATACTCGGTCGGCCCTCGGCTCGAAAACGACGCCACCTCATCGTCGGCGCGCGTTGCCGCCGTATCATGATCGTCAAGAGCACCGACGGTAATGATGCGGTCGCTAATGCCCGGGCTTGAAATCGTCCCATAATTCGGCCCTTCATTCCCTGCCGCCGCACAGACGACAATGCCCTGATCCCACGCCCGCTCCGCGACTTGCACGAGCGGATCATCATTTTCTATCGGAAACGGCTGCGGCTCCCTTCCAAGCGATAAGGAAATAATATGGATTCGCTTAGTCGAGTTTTTCTTATTGTAATCCATGCACCATTCAATGCCGCGCATAATCGTTTCCAACGTCCCGCTCCCTGAACGATTAAGCACTTTAACGCCGATGAGGTTTGCCTCATACGCCGGGCCGGCATACAGCCCGTCCGACATGCGCCCGTTTCCGGCCGCATCGCCGGCGCAATGCGTACCGTGGCCGTTGTCATCATACGGGGTTGTGCGCCCATTGACAAAATCGACAAAGGCAGCAATCCTCCCCTCCAAATCCGGGTGCGGGTAAATGCCTGTGTCGACAATGGCGATCGTCACTCCTTTTCCGCTTAACTCCGTTCCGTTGACAGCCACATGTTTGGCATTGGCCGATGGGACTGCATTGTTTAACAGCGCCTTGACCTGCCGATTGAGGTACACTTTTTTCACTTTCGGATGCTCGAGCAGCTGCTCAATCGCTGCCGGCGTCACCCGTGCGCTGTAGAAGGGAACATGGCGAAAATGGTGGCGTACTTTCATACGGAAATGATCGCGTTCCGCCTTGGCCACTGCCTCCATCCCTTCAGCATTTTCGACTTCAATCAAGACGGAAAGCGTCCGCCATTTCCTCAGCCATCGCTCCACCCAACGATGGAAAATGCACGGCATGCGCATCATCGGCTGGTACATGTTGACGAGCGCATGACGAAGCGGACGGTCAAGCCGCGCTGCATGGCGGCGAGCGAGCTGCACGATCGAATAGGTGAACACATTCTTCCCCTCCTTGCGTGTTTCGCTATACTCATATGAGGGAAAGATCGCGAAAGAAGCGGCGAGCTCACCAAGACAAACAAACAAAAAGCTCGCCCAGCGAAAACTAGGCAAGCCTTTCTTATTTACATTCCAATCCGCTCCAACACAATGTATTTTGCTTTTCCTAAATAACGCTCCACTTGGCGCAGCACATTTTCCTTCTCCGCAAATGCCCCGACTTGCGTCCCATCCACGATGACGCGCGTCAAATCACTCCCACTTGGCGCCTGTCCCCCTCCTTCGTCCGGCCTGCTTGGCGGAGGATCGTTCGGAGCATTCGGTTTCTTCCGCAGCCCAAGCGCCCGCTCCAACCCGTTCACATGCCCGCGGGCGACCATGCGCAAAAAACGGGTATCATTCAGTTTTCTCGCATCCTCTTCCCGGTCAATAAATCCGTTCTCCGTGAGCACGGCTGGCATCGCGGTCTCCCGCAGCACATGAAAATTCGCTTTCTTTTTCCCACGATCGCGAAATCCCGTAGCTTTGACGACTTCTTCATGAATGGCATCACGAATGCGGGCTGTTGCCGAATCGTCATCGAGCCGATCATAAATATAATCTTCATACCCCGTGCCGCCACCGGCATTCACGTGAATCGCGACGTATAAATCCGCCCCCCATTGATTGGCCCGGTCTGTCCGCTCATCAAGTGACACCGTTTCATCTTTTGTCCGGCTTAGCTGCACGGAAACTCCTTCATACTCATTTTGCAGCAGACGATTGATTTCGAGAGCAATAAACAACGTAATGTCTTTTTCCAACAACCCGTTGCCGACCGCGCCGGTATCGTTCCCACCGTGACCTGGATCGAGAAAAATTTTAACCATCTTTCTTCTCCTTTCACATCCTTCGTCGTTTCGGAATATGGCACTATTAGCATAAGCGTGGCACTCCAAAATGCCATAGATACTTCCCCAAGGCCAACAAATAAGGCGCAGTCAAAAAACGACTGCACCTGACATTTCCGCTGATCGACTTGTTCGATATGATGAAAGCCCCCCACACAGCCGTACAAGAAAACATAGACCGCTGGGCATTATACAAACTGTCCACTCTGTTGGCTTCGACTGAACTTGTAAACAGCCAGAAGGAAAAAGGTCAGCGCAAAGGCGAGAAGAATCAACAGATGCCAATACAAACTTCCGAAAGAGCGCCCCTCCTGCAGCTTTACCAAACAATCGAGCGCCCACCGCTGCGGTATAAAATACGCCGCTTTTTGCAAAAATTTCGGCATCAGCTCGACCGGCCAAAAACAGCCGGCCAGCATGCACGTCGGCACCGTGACTAAGGGCTGCAGCGCCCCTGCGGAAGCAGAGCTGTTCGCAAACATCACGGTAATCAAAGACAAGCCGATCGCGGATAAAGAGAAAAGCAGGAGCACCAGGGCCATTTGCCACATCGGAATATTAGGATCAATATGAAAGATGTTCTTCATGGCCGCGATTGTCACGATGATTTGTGCCGCCATCATCAACAAATTCACCACGACATTCGATAACACATACGTTCTCGCCTGAATCGGCGTCGTCAATAAGCGGGAATAGGTGCGCTCTTCTTTTTCTTTGATGATGATCTCCGTCAAATTTCCCGCTGACATCAACATAATCATGACCAAATAACCGATCGTTTGATACGTGACCCCTTTTTGTTTGGCTGTGTCGGACAGCGAGTGAACGGACAGGCGGAACGGCGCTTGTTGATACCGTTCATACATCTTCCAAAAGAGATCGCGATCCCCATTGGCCAATCGCCCCAATGTCGCCAAATGATCGATGTATTCATGCAAGTACGACTTGATGAACATCGTGATTTCCGCTCCCTTGAGCGAGACAAGTTCGATCGGCCGGGGCTGGCCGTGCTGAACGCTTTCGGAAAACCCTTGGGGGAAAATCAGCACGCCATCCACCTTTTGCGAGGTGATTTGGTCGTCCACCGCTGACAACTTCACGCTTTTCACGGAGAGATGATCAAGGCTTTTCAGAAAACGGATCGCATCATCGGCAACCCGCCCATGATCCTCATTGACCACCCCGATGCGCACATCCTTGGCCGGGGAGCTTCCGTAAGCAAACAAGGACAACAGAATCGCGGCCAAAGGGGTGCCGAAATAGAGCAAAAAATTGATTTTCCGACGAAACGTTCGCTTTAACGTATATCTCACCAACCAGATGACGTCATTCACCTTATAATCCCTCCCGTCTCGCCATCGACACGACAGCGATCATCAAAAACAACGCCGCTATACCGATATTCAGCAGCATAGTAGGAACGACGCTTGACAAATCGTTCGCATACACGATTTTGAAAATCGTGTCATTCATCCAAGAAAGCGGAGACAAATGGGCATACCATGCTGTTTCATCGATCGGAAAATAAGCGCCGCCGAAAAAGGAAGACAGCTGAATGATCACCATCGCAATCGTTCGCGCCGCTCCTTCCGTCCTTGCCATATAGCTCATCCCTAGACCAAAGCTGATGGCCAATACCACCTCGGTCAACATAAGCAACCATACGAGGCTTACGTGATGCCCCCAATCGGCATGAAGCACCCATTGGCTGAACAACATGACGACCGCAACACAAAGAAAATTCGCCGCCACGTTCCCGGTCAGCTTTCCAATAAAAATCTCGCTTTTGCGAACAGGAGCAGCCAAAAGGCGATCAGCCGTCTTCCGCGTCCGCTCCCCCCGCAGCAACGAACTGCCCGGCAATGCGCTGTATAAAGCAATCATCGTTGTCATCGCCACCGCATAATAATCCATCGCTCCCGGTTTGCGCTTGGAATGCAGCGACCGTTCTTGAATATACTCATCATGCACATGTTTATTGGATGGAACAAAACCAGGCTTCACCTCGGAAACGGCCATCGCCAGCTGATATCGGCCGACAAACGCGGCCATCATCCCCTCTACAATGCTTCCTTTGATCTTGTTGCGCTCATTGGTGTACAACTCCACTCCATGCGGGCTGATCTCGATGTATCCATCCGCTTTTCCTTCCTGCACCGCTTTCGTTCCTTTTATATGGTCGGATGCCTTTTGAAAATCGATGTGGGCTTTCTTCGCGGCTTGGACCATCGTTTGAATATACGGCGACAACGGCCCTGCTTGTTGATCGTTGTACAAGACGTGTACATCATCGACGGAAATCGTCCAGTGAAACGCGTTGGAAAGGGCTGTTCCTAAGATGAATATCAGTACGATCGGAAACAGCATCATAAAAAACAGCGTCCGGACATCACGAAAATCACTTTTGATTTCCTTGGCTGCAATGCGAAAAATATTCAAAAGAAGCACCTCCTTCGCATGATGACACTCCAAACCGCTAATCCCGCAAATTTCTCCCCGTCAGCGCCAGAAAGACCGTTTCCAAATTCGGTGATTTGTCTTCCAGCGAACGAATTTCGACGCCGTCATGGATCAGGCATTGCACAATTTCGTTTAAATTATTGACACTGATATCCGAACTGATTTTGATCATATTTTCTTCACATTGCACCGCCTTGACCCCGGGAATGTCTTGAAGATGTTGCTTGTTGAGCCGATCCATCCCCCTAATTTCCAGCCAAATATCTTTTGTATCGGTGATAATCGCTTCCAGCTGTTCCTTTGTCCCCTCGGCGATGATCTTTCCATGATCAATGATCGCGATCCGTGTGCAAATCTCCTCCACTTCCTCCATATAGTGGCTTGTATAAATGATCGTACATCCCATCTCATTGAGCTTTTTGACCGAAGCCAAAATATAATTTCGCGACTGCGGATCGATGCCGACAGTTGGTTCATCCATAATGATGAGCTTCGGCCGATGGGCAAGAGCGCAGGCGATATTGAGCCTCCGCTTCATCCCTCCTGAGAAATGTTTCGGATAACTTTTGCGCTTATCGCTTAAACCGACAAACTCGAGCGCCTCTTCCACCCGCTGGCGCAACTGTGCGCCGCGCAGTCCATACAACCCGGCAAAAAATTCAACATTTTCATACGCCGTTAAATTTTCATAGATGGCGATCTCTTGGGGAACAATGCCGATATGCCGTTTGGCAAACTGGCGATGCTTGGCGATGTCCTTGCCGAGAATCTTGATTTCTCCCGCGTTCGGGCGCAACAGCCCGGCAATCATATTGATGGTTGTGCTTTTTCCTGCTCCATTGGCTCCGAGGAAGCCAAAAATTTCCCCTTCGGCAACCGTAAGAGACATATGATCGACAGCGATGAAGTCACCAAATTTTTTGGTCACTTGTTTGATCTCTAACATGTTCATCGTTCCACCTTCTTTCCATGCTTGGTATTATGGATTATAGAAAAAAAGATGAACTCCTGTAAGTGCAGGAATTCATCTCGTTGACATGAGAAAATTCACGATTTACTCATGAATCGGAAGCAACGTCGTGACAGAGAAACCGTTCGTTCCATCGACAATGACCGTGCCATGAACAGAGGCCGCCCGCTCCTCCATGCCGATGATCCCAAGTCCTTTCTTGATCTTGGCCGCACCTTTCCCGTTATCTTTCACTTCCACCTTGATGACTCGATTCAACACGTGAATTTCAACGGCAATGGCCGTGGCCTCAGCGTATTTGCTCGCATTCGTCAACGCTTCAGCAATGTTCTCATAAATCACTTTCCATTGGATTGGTGTAATTACATCCAAATCCCCTTTGCATACGAGCGGAACCGGGAGATGATGTTGGGCGGAAAATTCTTCAATGAATAATTTCACCCGATTCAGCCCGATTTGCTCGAGCGGTGGCTTGATCTGTTTTAAGGTCATCCGGATTTGTTCCATGCCTTCTTTGGAAATATGGATGGCGTTTTCCAACAGTTGTTTCGCCTTGTCGCGGTCCCCATCCATCAACCGTTTGGCCGCCTCCATCTGAATGAGCGCTCCCGCGAGCGAGTGGCCGATTTGATCATGGATGCGCTGCGACAGACGGTTCCGTTCTTCCAACTGCAACGTATATTCCGACTGCTTGATGTATTGATGATATTCGCTGATCCTTCTTGTCAGCCGATGCAAATCATGGCGCATCTCGTCGAGACGATCTTCTTGTTGTTCGATCCGCTCGATATGCCGCTTGACTGCCGTCACACTCGCAAGACTGAACAAGGCCACCAAACCGTATAATTTCGCCTCCAACGGACGAAGCCCAATCATCGGCGTCAACAACACCGCCCCGATCCCCCAAACTCGGTGGATATACACGGAGGCCAGCTCATACCCATTGAGAGGCAGCAACAACGCCCATAACGGCTCCACAAAGACGGCGGCTAGAACGAGAAGAACAACGGAACCAAACGCCGCTCCCTTTTTCCACCTCATATGCCGAACGATCAGGGCAAACAGCTGAAGACAAAAATAGATCAGAGAGACGAGAACAAAGCCCGCTCCCGTTTGCTGTTTCGATGAAATGTAATCGAATGCCGCATAGCCCCATACAATCAGCTTGTAAATGATCAGCAGCGATTCCATAACGTCCCCTCAGCCGATTTTTCCCGTCAAGTAATAAACAGCAATTTGCGTTCGATGTTGCAGTCCGGTTTTGTCCAAAATCGAGGTGATGTAATTGGCCACCGTTCCCTCGGAGAGAAAGAGCTGTTTGGCAATCTCTTTATTCGAAAGCCCCTTCGCAATGAGCGCCATAATGTCCAACTCTCGTTCCGTAAACAGGCTTTTATCGATTTTCGGGGCTGCTTCTGCTTCTTCTTTTAAGTTGGACTTAATTTTGTCCATCACCATCTCCTGCATCACCACTTGGCCGTGATACACCGCTTTGATCGCTTCGCGGATTCGTTCCGGGTCCGTATTTTTTAAAAAATATCCTTTTGCACCGTATTGAATGGCGTCTAGAATGTATTCATCATCATCAAACGTCGTCAAGATGAGCGGCTTTGTCTTCGTCTGCTCGCATAGAAGCTTTGTCGCTTCCACTCCATTCATGTTCGGCATGCGCACATCCAATAACGCGACATCAACTTCATGATGTCGACAATAGTCCACTGCCTCTTTCCCATCGCCTACAGTCGCGGCGACATCAAACTCGTCATACGTGCTTAAGATGATCCGCAGCCCTTCGCGGACAAAAGGATTGTCATCGGCGATGAGCACTTTTATGCGCGGAACATGGGACGAAGAGTGATGTTCCATCTTTACCCACCCCTTTTCATCATGACGCCTGTCCACTACCTCGCGTGCATGATTTTTATGGTTTACTTTCATCTTTCCAAAACCGGAGGAACTATTCTTTCAACGTGGACCATTCGTGCACACAAACATATGCCTTCAAGGCGGCCTTCTGTCCAGCGAGTGAGAAAATGATTGTACACAAATCGGCAACATCCTATGATGCACCGGATATACGGTTCCTGTTCTTTTGTCGGATAGAGACGGACGGAACAGGCTTGGTGCATTCCAATCGTCAAGAAAATTATACCATATTGCACTTCCTCCCACTCCTTTAAGGGGGAGAGGAGCACAAGATTTCTGTAATGAATAAGGGCGATTTTTTCCGTTGCCACAGAGGAAATGAACCAAAGCAAGAGCAGGCCGAACCGAGTCGACGCTGGGATGCGTCCGGTGTTGCCAAGAGTAGCTGTCGGATCAAGACATGGGAACAGAGCCAAGCTCGATCGAATAGGCAAAACGGAAGGCAGGTCGAGGTGCCCATTCACCAACGGAGCGATCATCCTGTACCGAAACAGTGCGATGTCGTGTCTCATCGACTTATCCATCTGGATCTCCTCCTCGTCTTTCCCACCATCCATATACATTTGAATGTCAATGACAAAGTCGTGAAACTTGATCAAATTTCCTCCCCATCTTTGAAACAAATGGAAATTTCCGCCCGAAACGGCTCTTCACCACAACATGTACTTGACAAGCAATACAGCTTCCTGCACAAAGATTTGAAAAAATCACTGATTTGTTGATTTTCCCTTACAAGCGTAAATGGGGTATGTTCAGAAAAAATCATGTACAACTTTTGGTGAAGAGCCTCCGAAACAATTCACAAAAAATTTAGCACACTCTTCAGAAAAGAGGGAAAAGGCTTTCTGAAAGAATGTACAAGAAACGGTGTTTTGTTTTCGCAGAAAAATTCCATGGGCAGCGCACTTTGCCCTCCACCCGGGGATGAAAATCACACGTCAGTCCTGCATTTTCACAAAAACATATTTTTACATAAAATACTAATATTAACTCAAAAAATATCCCTGCTTACTATGCCGTTATACCTCTTAAAACCCCTTCACAAAAACATTTAGGTTGAAAAAAACAAAAAATTCTTTTATTCTAAATTTTATACAACCAAATAATCAGTTCACGCAACAGGTGGTTCACACATGCGGTGAACCTTAAAAGGGAAGTTTGGTGAAAATCCAACACGGTCGCGCCACTGTGATGCAGAGCTGTTTATCACAATCCACTGTTTCATTTGAAATGGGAAGGAGATAAACAGCGATGAAGCTAAGTCAGGAGACCTGCCTGTTGTATGCACTTTCGACCTACGCGTCATAGGGAGGAGTGAGGACATATGATATTGAGGCACTTCACGTATCTCAATACAAGCTAGTTATACCCTCCTTCCGTTGGAAGAGGGTTTTTTGCTTGATTGGGATCAAATAACTGGAGGTGCTTCCACATGTTCATCCGCAGTTCAAATGTAGGGTATCCACGCATTGGGGAGAAAAGAGAATGGAAAAAGACGTTAGAATCGTTTTGGAATGGGCAGATCACCAAAGAACAATGCACCAAAATGATGGAAGCGATTCGACTTGATTCGATTCGTAAACAGATGGAGAAAGGAATCGATCTCATTCCAATTGGAGATTTTTCTTTATACGATCACGTATTAGATACAGCATTCATGTTTGGATATATTCCAGAGCAATTTCAACAAATAGACGATACACTTGAGCAATATTTTGCGATGGCACGCGGGACAAATGGGCAACATGCGCTTGAAATGACGAAATGGTTTAATACAAATTACCATTACATCGTGCCTGAAATTGGACAAACAAAGCCAAGATTAGTGGAGAATCGCCTATTGAAAGAATACAACCTTGTAAAAGAAACATTCGATTTAGAAACAAAACCTGTGTTGCTTGGACCGATTACGTTTCTTTTGCTTTCTAAGCAATACGATCGACACGAGTGGCGCAAACATCTCGCACGATTAGTTCCTGTTTATGTAGAATTATTCAAACAACTAAGCGAAGCGGGCGTGTCATTCGTCCAAATCGATGAACCGATTCTCGTCCAAGATATAGACGATGACATCGTCGATGCATTTCGTGATGTATATGAAGTTTTTCATCGCGGTGTACCAAATATAAACCTTATTTTACAAACATATTTTGATAGCGTGTCGCATTATCGTGAAATCGTTGCTTTACCTGTCGCAGGCATTGGGCTTGACTTTGTACATGATAATGGCGAAAACATGAAAAACATAAACACCTATGGATTTCCGAAAGATAAAATATTAGTTGCTGGGATTGTAGATGGCCGCAATGTATGGAAAAGTTCGCTTGCCCAAAAAGCGACGCTCCTTCACCATCTAGCAAACGTTGCTGAACAACTGATCATTCAACCGTCTTGCAGCTTACTGCACGTCCCTGTCACGACAAAACACGAACATTCACTGCCGCCGGAGCTCGCTGGGGCTTTATCATTTGCCGATGAAAAATTAGATGAAATACGTATGCTGACAGAATATATGAAAGGAAACACAACAATCGACAAGCTAATCCAATACGACGAACAAACAAACAGTAATTTAGCCAAGTTCCGCAAACAACAAGAACAAATAAACGAGATCACAGCCGTTCCGGTAAGCCGAACACCTTACAGCAAACGACGAAAGATACAACAATCACATTTGCAACTCCCGCTGTTGCCGACAACGACAATCGGCAGCTTCCCGCAGACGAGCGACGTGCGCCGAGCTCGGATGAAGTGGAAAAAAGGGGAATGGAACGATCATCAATATAAGTCCTTTATAAAGAAAGAAATCGCAAAATGGATCGACATTCAAGAGCAACTGCAGCTCGACGTGCTTGTCCATGGGGAATTTGAGCGCACAGATATGGTAGAATTTTTCGGTGAAAAGCTGCAAGGCATGGCATGCACGACAAACGGCTGGGTACAATCGTATGGATCACGTTGTGTTCGCCCGCCCATTATTTTTAGCCATGTGTCCTACCAACAACCGATGACCGTAGAAGAAACGGTATATGCCCAGTCGCTGACCCATAAACCTGTCAAAGGCATGCTGACAGGCCCTGTAACCATGTTAAACTGGTCGTTCGTTCGCGACGACATTCCACGAAAACATGTGCTGACACAGCTCGCCTTGGCCATTCGTGAAGAAGTGTTGCGCTTGGAAGCGAAAGGCATACGCATCATTCAAGTCGATGAACCAGCATTGCGGGAAGGATTGCCATTGAAAAAGGAAAAACACGCATCCTATTGGGAAGATGCCGTTATGGCGTTTCGTCTTGCTACCTCATCAGTGAAAGAGGAAACGCAAATTCATACCCATATGTGCTATTCACAGTTTGAACAGATGATGCATGTCATCGATAAACTTGATGCCGACGTCATTTCCATTGAATCATCGCGAAGCCATGGTGAGCTTATTGCTGCATTTGAAACATATGAGTACAAAAAAGAAATCGGCTTAGGGGTTTATGACATTCACAGCCCACGCATTCCGACAAAAAAAGAAATAAGCGAACAAATCGAGCGAGCGCTTCGCGTCCTTCGTCCAGAACAATTTTGGGTCAATCCCGATTGCGGATTAAAAACGCGAAAAGAAAAAGAAGCAATTGCCGCACTCAAAGCGATGGTGGAAGCCGCACACGAATACCGGGAGCGACTTTTGGCTTACGGAGGGATGAAGTCATGGAAGTGAGCGTCGAGCAATCAAAAACGATTCAAATGCGGCTCGTTTTGCCTTCTGATACGAACCATCTTGGCACGATTTTTGGCGGCACCGTTTTAGCGTATATTGATGAAATTGCAGCAATATCCGCCATGCGCCATGCACGAAAAGCGGTCGTCACCGTTTCGATCGACAAAGTTGATTTCATTTCGTCCGCGAAAGTAGGCGATATTTTAAAACTCGAAGCATTCGTCTACTCGACTGGACGCACATCCATGAAGGTATTCGTCAAAGTCGAAACAGAAGATTTATTTACAGGCGAACATCACTTGACCACTACATGCTTTTTGACGATGGTCGCCATCGATCAAAACAAAAAACCGACGCCTGTTCCAAAAGTCATCATTAGCGAACAGGAGGAACAAATCGTACAACTGTATCAGCAAAACAATAAGGTATAAATATTTATACCCCAGACTGTTGAAAAACGATTTTGTCAAGGACAAAATCGTTTTTCTTTTTGGCTCTTCACCACAACATGTACTTGACAAGCAATACGGTTTCCTGCACAAAGATGTGCAAAAATCACGGACTTGTTGATTTTCCCTCACAAGCGTAAATAGGGTATGTTCAGAAAAAATCAAGTACAACTTTTGGTGAAGAGCCTTTATGGTAAAATAGAAAATAGAAGTCCATAACCAAAGGGAGGAATGGCCATGTCCCGCGCACAACAATGGGTGCAATATTTCCTTTCGCACCGCCGTGTCACGCTGGAACTGATCCACAAAATCGACGAGGCGCATTATGAGTACAAACCGACGCCGACCTCGATGACAGCGAAGCAGCTGGCGACGCATATGCTGTTCAGCTTCTACAATTTCGCTAATACGGCAAAACACGGCGATCCATCGCTGTTCCGGCAAAAAATCGAGGAACCGGAGACGAATTTGGCCAAGCTGGCGGAAACATATACGGAAAAAACGAGGCAGCTCATCGAATCGATGAGCGATGACGACTTCGACCGGACGCTCGATTTAACATCGATTTTCGGCATTCAAATTCCAGCCAAGCAGTTGTTGCAAATGGCAATGGATCACGAAATTCATCATAAAGGCCAGCTGTTCGTCTACGTCCGCGGCATGGGGCATACGGACTTACCGCTTTTTGTCAAACGCGGTTAAAACTAACGAAGGGGGATCCCAGACAGAAACGGGACACCCCTTTCTTATTTTTGTCTGCCAAACCTGAAAAAGAAATTCATTGCAAGGTATTTCACCCTGCTCCCTATACCCCCTTGATCAACTGCTCGATGATCGCTTGATTTTTCTCTTGAAACCGCTCGTTATGAGAGGAGACCATGGCAAATCGTTCCGCTGATGGATCAATGAACCGCTTGGCACTGTTGACTGCATTGGCGGCGTCTTGGAAAGCTCCGGCGATCAGATGAAGTTTGCCGTCATACTTTAAAATGTCGCCCGCCGCATACAGCCCCGGCACCGAAGTCTCGCTGTTCGCATTGCCCGCGATATAGTAGTCATCCACCATTTCGATATGCAAAGGGCTGTTTTTCAGAAGCGAAGTGTCAATTTCATAACCATGGCTGACGATCACCTCATCCACGGGCAGATGGACGACCTCACCGGTCGCATGGTTGGTCAGCTCGACCTGCTCAATGGCATGATGGCGGGCATCAGCAATCAGTTTCGTAATCGATGTATGAAAATAACAAACCGCCCCGCTGTGAAGCAGCTGTGAAACTTGCGCTTCATGGCCTTTGAACTCTTCGTTTCGGTAGGTGACATAAACGGTTTTGGCGATCGGCACGAGCTCGTTTGCCCAATCGACCGCCGAATTGCCGCCGCCGGAAATGATCACGGTTTTCCCTTTAAATCGCTGGAGCGATTTGACGGTATAATGCAAATTCGTCACCTCAAATGTTTCCGCCCCTTCGATGTCCAGCTTTTTCGGTTTGATGATGCCGCTTCCGACTGCTACAATGACCGTTTTGGACCAATGTTGCGCTCCTGAAGCGGTTTGCAGCAAAAATGTGCCGTCTGGTTGGCGTAGGATGGCCGTGACTTTTTCATTCAAAACGATTGTTGGGTCAAATAACAGCGCCTGCTTGATCAATTGGTTCATCAATTGTTCTCCTGTAATGGGCGCATGCCCTCCGACATCCCAAATAAACTTTTCCGGGTAGACATGCAACTTGCCGCCCAACTGCGGCTGGTACTCGATCAACTTCGTCTTCATTTGACGCAGCCCGCTGTAAAACGATGCATACAATCCCGCTGGTCCGCCGCCGATAATGGTGACATCGTACAAATCGGCCATCACTGTTCCCTCCGCATCTGATTTAAAAACGATTTTCATTATCATTAAATGTACCATACTTCCTAATCGGATGACAACTTCATCATCAAAGAGGGTGTCCCCAACGCAACGGGACACCCTTTCTTTCTTGCAAGAAGGCAGGAACAAATCACTGCGGCGACACGATCTATCTATTGAATCTCTCAAAGAGAGACGATCTTTTGAGACCGCCTCTACCCAACCATTCCATATCGATTCAATTGAATCGGCAATCATCGTCTCCACACGCCCGCCCCTCTTCACCGAGAAGCTGCAGCGGCCGCGATTGTTCTTCCTCCCATACCTTCTCCAGCGCCCGCCGGAACACGTCAACCGGCTGGGCGCCGGAAATCGCATACTTCCCGTTGAAAACAAAAAACGGCACACCGCGGATGCCCAACGCCGCCGCTTCTTCTTCATCGCGGCGCACCTCTTGTGTGTAGCGGCCGCTGGCCAACACTTCTTCCGCTTCCGTCCGCTCAAGCCCGGCCGCTTCGGCGAGCGCAAGCAGCACATTGCGGTCGCTGATTCGCTTCGACTCCGTGAAATATGCATAAAACAGCCGTTCCACCATGTCGTTCAGCTTCCCTTTTTCCTTGGCGTATTGCGCCAACCGGTGGGCGTCAAACGTGTTCGTCGGCTTCATCGTCTCAAAGCGGAATGTCAATCCGACCGCCTCCGCCTGCCGGCCGATATCGGCGTTCGCCCGCTTCGCTTCTTCAAGCGAAATGCCGTATTTGTTGGCGATGATTTCATGAATCGTCAACGGGGTCTCGTTTGGTGCGTTTGGATCGAGTTCAAAGCTGCGGAATACGATTTCAACGTTTTCCCGGTGCGGAAATGGCTCAAGCGCCTGTTCCAAGCGACGTTTGCCGATATAGCAAAACGGGCAGACAAAATCGGACCATACTTCAATTTTCATGGCCATCCTCCTCTACTTTTGACGCGCTTCCCCTCCATTGTAGCCCATCGCTGGTCAAATGGCTAACGAAAGGCATGGGGGCGGACCCGCCCGCATACATTGTACTACCATGCTGTTGGGACAAGGAGGACAAAAACCGATGCATTCTCACGAACTAGGCGCTTTTCTATTGCGGATTGTCACCGGATTCATCTTTTTCGCCCATGGGTGGGTGAAATGGCAACGGGGGCTTGAGGCGGCAACGGATTCGTTTGTTGCTATGGGCCTTCCCGGCTGGCTCGCCTACATCGTGACGATGGTGGAGCTTGCCGGCGGCTGGGCGATGATGCTTGGCCTTGGCACACGGCCGATTGCGGCGGCGTTTGCCATCATCATGATCGGAGCCATCGCCACCGCCAAAGCCGACGCCGGTTTGCTTGGCAACGGACGGGAAACGGGCTATGAATTCAACCTCGCCTTGCTTGCAATGTCCGTATATTTGTGGCTGAACGGCAGCCGGCTTTGGTCGTTAGATGCGGTCATCGGACGGCCGCGGGGCTGAACAGCCGGCACGAAAACAGGTGTCCCGCATACCGAACGGGACACCTGTTTCTACTTGCCTTGTCCTTTTTCCACTGTCAGCTTGACGACGCGCTCGCCGATCGCCCGAATCAATTCCGGCGGCATCGGGAAGCTGACTGCGGCCGGATCGGAGGCAACCGCCGGGATGGTGGCGGCAAATTGCTCCGCCGTGATCGGGTAGTCAGCAAAATCCCTTGGCAAGCCAATGTCGTCGCGCAGCTGGCGGATTCGTTCAATGGACTTCGCCAACAGCACATCGTCTCCTTGGCCGTGATCGTGAATGCCAAGCGCTTCAGCGAGCAGCTTCGCTTTCGGCAAGTACAACTCCGGAATCGCTTCCATCACGACCGGCAAAAAGACGGCGTTCGCCAAGCCGTGAGGAATGCGGAACATTGCGCCGTACGCATGGGCGAAATTGTGCACCGGAATGGCGTTTAAGGCAAAGCTGAACGCGGTGATGCCGAGCAGGCTCGCCTGCAGCATCTCCAAGCGGGCGCGGATGTTTCCGCCGTCGCGGACCGCTATCGGCAAGTAGTCGCGGATCAGGCGGATCGCCTGCAAGGCGCACGCATCGGTCATGGCGGTCGCCGTCGGCGAGGCGAGCGCTTCAATGGCATGGGTGAGCGCGTCCATGCCGGTAAACGCCGTCACCTTCGGCGGCAGCCCGACGGTTAAATCCGGGTCCAAGACAGCGACGTCGGCATTGATAAACGGATTGATGATGTTCGTTTTCAAGCGCAGCTCTTCGTTATAGATGACCGCAATCGGCGACACTTCCGACCCCGTGCCGGCCGTCGTCGGGATGGCGATGTGCGGGATCGGCATGAATTGCGCTTGCGGAAACGACTCGTACCGCAGCCCGCCGGGAATCGCCTCTTTAATGTCGCGCAACCCTTTAAACAGGGCGTATTTCACCCCTTTGGCCGTATCGAGCACGCTGCCGCCGCCGACCGCCAACAAGGCGTCCGCTCCCATCTCGCGCGCATAGCGCACCGCTTCATTGACGCATTCGCTCTCCGCATCTTGGCGAATATCTAAAAAGATGCCGGCCAGCTCCGGTCCAACGCCGCGCGTTGTCAGCCGAAACAGATCGGCCACTTTCTCCACGACCCCAGCCTGCTCGAGTCCTCGGTCGGAAAGCAATAGCACCCGCTTAGCACCCAGCCCGCGGAACAAGTCCGGCACGAGCGCGCGGGCGTTCGATCCGGTGTAAATGGCGGTGCGCAGCCAAAAGTTCGCTAACGTCGTCATGTTCCTTCGTCCCCCTTTACTTTTTCATCATAGCGTGCAGGCGGGAAAACAGCACTTGATACCATTTCCGCTTTTCAAGCTCCGGCACCATTGATGTGTGCACATGCTTCAGCTGCGTGTAAGCATCAAGCGAATATTTGCCCATCTCGTGCCCGATGCCGCTTTGTTTGTAGCCGCCAAACGGCGCGTCATTGCGAAGCATATGCCAATCATTGATCCAGACGACCCCAGCCTGCAGGCGCCCGGCGATGGCGTACGCCTTGTTGACGTCGCGCGTCCAGACGCCGGCCGCAAGCCCGTAGATCGTGTCGTTGGCCATCGCCACTGCCTCTTCCACGTCATGATAGCGGATGACCGACAGCACTGGGCCGAAAATCTCTTCTTGGGCGATTGTCATGTCATTCGTGACATTCGTGAAAATCGTCGGTGCGACAAAATGGCCTCCCTCACAGCCGGGCACATCCACTTCATGGCCGCCGCAGACAAGCGTCGCCCCTTCTTGCTTGCCGGCTTCAATATATATAGATGCAATTTGAAGCTTTAACATTTGTAGCTTTTACCGAGCATTTGATCGACTGTCGGGCGACCGAACAACGCCGCTTTCAGACCCATGTATGGGTCTGTGAAGCGGGTGGTTGTTCGGTCTTCCGTCACGCCTTGGCGTGACGGAGGCAAGCCTGTGGCTTGCCTTCGACAGTCGAAAAATGGACAAGTGACTTTTCCATCAAGGATATGTTAAACTTTTTCGTTGCATCTATATAGACATCTATCGATTTCCATTGGCGTCGAACAGCCGGTCATCATTGCCGGTTGGCGTCTGCCTGTTCAACGTATAGAAAGCCGTTTTTCGGCCTAGCCTCCCTCTCACCCGACATGTTCGCTTTCTTCGAGTCCAAACAGCTCGTCAAACGGTTTCTCATGCGCTTTTTTCAACACTTCCATCCTCGCTGCCAGTTGGTGGGCGGTGAAATTCATGATGTCGGCATGGTGATCGGGGCCGAACATCGAATCGTGGGCCGCCGCTTCCAACCGCTTGGCCTTTTGATAAAGCCGAAATGGGAACGAATCTTCCTGCAGCCCGCGGCTGCCTGTTGTAACCAACGGCTCGGCCCGCCGCACGGTCACCACTCCTTTTCTATTTTTTCTCGAACTCACTGGATATGATGCTTCTCCATCGATGATCATGGGGCAAGTTCATTTATGTAAGGGCTTACAAGAAAGGCCTTGTTACGAAAGGTAGGTCGTCATCTAAGAGGAAGATTGCACAAATGACTGGAGCGTTATGAATAGTCACTCATTTTCTCTCATTCTAGCAATCTTCTTTTCCTTTCGTCAACGAAAAGCGAATGACATTTTCCGACAATAACGGTGAAAAAACACCGCCTGCTGTCAGCAGACGGCGTTTCGGTCAGACCCGCACTTTTCCGTATTCTTTCCGCAGTTCGCTCGCAATGATGTTGCGCTGGATTTCCGAGGTGCCTTCGTAAATTTTCGTAATGCGGGCATCGCGGAAGTAACGTTCGATCGGGTAATCTTTCATGTAGCCGAGGCCGCCGTGGATTTGCACGGCCATGTCAGCGATTTTGTTGTACACCTCCGAGCCGAACAGTTTGGCGATGGCCGCTTCTTTGACGACGCGCATCTTTTGGTCGACCATCCAGGCGACGCGGTAAACGGTTGAGCGCAGCACTTCGATCAACATGCTCATTTCCGCCAGCATATGCTGGATCGCTTGCTGCTCGATGATCGGCTTGCCGAACTGCTCGCGCTGTTCAGCGTATTCCATGCAATACTCGAGCAGACGGATGCACGAGCCGAGATTGCGGGCGGCGAGGCCCGCGCGGCCGTTGGCGAGGATTTTCAGGGCGTTGACATACCCCTCGCCTTCTTTTCCGAGCACGTTTTCGACCGGCACTTCCAAGTTGTCAAAAAACAGCTCGGCTGAATGCGATCCGCGCAGCCCCATTTTCCGCTCGACTTTTCCGACGATAAAGCCGGGGAAATCTTTTTCCACGATAAACGAGGTAATGCCTTTCGGGCCTTTTGACGGATCGGTGACGGCCATCACCGTAAACACGTGGGCGTCGACAGCGTTGGTGATGTAATGTTTCGAGCCGTTGATGATGTAGCGGTCGCCTTTGCGGACGGCGGTCGTTTTGATCGCGGCGGCGTTCGAGCCGGCGCTCGGCTCGGTTAAGGCGAAGGCGCCGATCCATTCCCCTGTCGCCATTTTCGGCAAGTAGCGCCGCTTTTGTTCTTCCGTGCCGAGCTCCACAATGCCGACCGTGCCAATGCCTGTATGGGCGCCAATTAGCGTCGTATAGCCGTTATGCGTTTTGCCGAGTTCCTCGTAAATAGCGCATTTGCCGACCATCGACAAGCCAAGGCCGCCGTATTCTTCTGGGATGCTTAAGCCGAACAGCCCCATGGCTTTCGATTTTTCAATAATATCTTCTGGAATGTGGTCGTTTTCTTCAATGTCCATGGCCACCGGTTCCACGACTTCTTTCACAAATTTGCGGACGTTTTCTTTTAAAAATTCAATCTCGGCTGGCAACGTAAAATCCATCCTCTTCCCCTCCCGATGATTAGATTCCATATTTTTGCGCCTTGCGCACAAGGGTTGACGCATCGACGCCCAACAGCTTCGCCGCCCGCCGATACGTGCGCGCATGATGAAGCGCTTTGATGATGAGCTGGCGCTCGACGTCCGCCACCGCTTGTTTGAGCGGGATGATTTCGCCTGATGACACCGGATTGGCAGCCGACGGCGGCTCAAGATGAAGCCATTTGGCCACGTGATCTTCGTCGACGACGGGCGCGGCAGACGTTACAAACATGCGCTCAATGGCGTTGACGAGCTCGCGGACGTTCCCAGGCCAATGGTAGTCCATCATCATCGCAAGCGCCCTGTCGGTGAACACGAGCTGTTTTTGATACTTTTTAGCAAACCGCTTTCGATAATGGTCGACCAACAGCGGAATGTCTTCTTTCCGGTCGCGCAGCGGCGGAATGGCAATCGGCATCACGTTCAGCCGGTAAAACAAATCAGCGCGAAACCGCCCAGCGGCGACCAGCTCTTCAAGCGGTTTGTTCGTCGCGGCGATGACACGCACATCGATCCGCTTCGGCGCCTCCGCCCCCAACCTCATGATTTCCATCGACTGCAACACGCGAAGGAGCTTTACTTGCAAGTGAAGCGGAATTTCACTGATTTCATCGAGAAAAATCGTCCCGCCATCCGCCTGCTCGAAATAGCCTTTTTTCCCTTTCTTCGCCGCTCCGGTGAACGCCCCCGGCTCATAGCCGAACAGCTCGGACTCCATCAACGTCTCCAGAATCGCCCCGCAGTTTACCTTCACAAACGGACGGCCGCTGCGCGCGCTCTGCTTCCAGATGAAGTTCGCCAACTCTTCCTTTCCGACGCCCGACTCTCCGGTCAAAAGCACGGTGACATCCACGGCCGCTGCCTGGCGGGCAATGGCGACAACGCGCGCCATCGCCGGCGCCCGGTAAATAAGGTCATCGCCTTCCTGCCGGCTTAACGTATGAAGGAGCCGTTTCGTCTCCTCAAGTTCGGCGCGAAGCTGCTCCATCTCGGTCATGTCTTTGACATACACGACAACCCGCTCGCCCCGGCCGCCTTCCTCGATGACCGGCACGGCGGAGACGATCAACGTATTGCCGGTTTCCGCGCCTTGATGAAGCATGGAGCACGGCTGGCAGCGGTCAAGCGCCTGGCGCACAACTTGGTCGAGCGGGGCGGGGATGCGCCCTTGTCCCGCATCGGGGAACAGGGCGGCCCATTTTTGATTTTGCCGGGTGATCACCCCATTGCGATCCGCGATGGCGATGCCGTCGCCCGCCGCATCCATCACCGTCTCAAGCTCGTTGGCGATGCGCTTCACCGTTTCAAGCTCGCTCGAGATGAATTCGATCTCGGAAATGTCTTGAAACACCCCGACAGCACCGACGACCTTCCCACCGTCGATAATCGGCGACCGGTTCGTAATATAGACGCGCTTGCCGACGCGGTACTTTTCCGTACATCCTTGACCGGTGTGCACGACATCGAGCAGGCCGGATGGAACGACGATATCGGTCAACAATCGGCCGAGCGCCTCTTCCTTCGTCGTCCGCGCCATCCGTTCCGCCGCCGGATTGATCGAGGTAATGCGCCCTTTTGCATCGATCGACAAAATGCCGTTATGGGCGGCGTTGAACATGGCTTCCAGCTGTTTTAAGCGAAGGCGGGACGCCTTTGCCTGCGCCGCCAAATACTGCTCTTTTGTCAATAGACCGGCCAGGCGGCCGCTCTCATCAACAACGGCGCGGAGCGGACTGCCGCCAAACGCGATCTCCTCAAGGCGCGCATGAGCCGGAAGCGGCTGCGGCGGCCGCATCACCTCACGAACCGTTTTGCGCCCCTCCGCGAGGCCAAACAGCACGTCCTCGGCCGCCACCACCCCGACCATTTCTCCTTCGCTGTCGCATGCGATGGCCCCAGCCATCCCTTGCTTGGCCAACGTGCGGGCCGCCTGCTCAAGGGAATCGCTTTCCCAAACAGCAGCGGTTGTTTTCCACATGATGTCTTCTATCGTCATCCCCCATCCCCCTGTCTCGCCTTCACTTTGTTTGGAAAAGCAAACTGCGTGCCAACAAATCAAGTGTCGTATTATTCAGAAAAAATACATCTCCATTCTCCATCGTATCAAACCTTCCGTTGCAAAACAACAACGACTTGTTGCAAAAACGCAACAAACCTGCAGAATGTGTTGTGTTTTTGCCATTCAGACAGCCGGGATCGTTGCGTTTTCGCAACAGCATGGCGCTAGACAACTGCGAGGCAAAGGGCCGGGCTTTCTGAGGCCGCACCGGCCGTATGTCGGTCAGGTTGCAGCGTGGGATGCAGCGATAGGCCTGCAAAATATAGTCCGGGGTTCTCTTAACAGCGGGGCTGTGGCGGCCGCATAACTTGTCCATCCTGTTCTCCTTCTTTTTTCCATCATAAAACTTGTTTTTTCGATGAGAAAATTCATTGTCTTTTTTAAGAATTTCGTTATAATAAAGATTGTTAATGATAGTGATTTTCATTTTCTTAGTCCAAAAGGAGGTGGCCGCATGGTTCGCTTGTATGCCGAGGAGCTCACCGTCCGCTATGACGACCGGACGATTTTTGAACGATTGTCCGTCCGCATTCCCGATCGGCAAATCACCGCCATTATCGGGCCGAACGGGTGCGGCAAGTCGACGCTGCTCAAGACGTTGACGCGCATCATTTCCCCGCAATCGGGCGCGGTCATTTTAGACGGCCAAGCCATTTCCCAGCAACCGACGAAAGAGCTGGCGAAAAAAATGGCCATTTTGCCGCAGACGCCGGAAGCGACAAGCGGATTAACGGTCGCCGAGCTCGTCTCGTACGGCCGCTTTCCGTATCAAAAAGGATTCGGACGGCTGACAAAGCGGGATTATGAAGCGATTGACTGGGCGCTTGACGTCACCAAAACGGCCGACTTAAAGCACCGGCCGGTCGATGCGCTCTCGGGCGGGCAGCGGCAGCGCGTCTGGATCGCCATGGCGCTCGCCCAAGAGACCGACATCATCTTTTTGGATGAACCGACGACGTATTTGGACATCGCCCATCAGCTTGAGGTGCTCGAGCTGCTTGAGCGGCTGAACCAAGAAGAAGGGCGGACGATCGTCATGGTGCTTCATGACATCAACCAGGCGGCCCGCTTTGCCGACTATATCATCGCTATGAAAGCAGGAGCCATCATCAAGTCCGGGCGGAGCGAAGACGTTATCTGCCGCGAAGTGCTCCGCGACGTGTTTGGCATCGACGCCGACATCGGCCGCGACCCGCGGACGAACAAACCAATTTGCTTCACTTATCAATTGCTCAAGGAGGCTTAATTCATCATGAGGAAAACATGGCTTGCACTGCTGCTGATGTTCGCGCTTGTGCTAAGCGCATGCGGCAACACCAATAACGGAAAAAAAGAGGACAACGCGTCATCTTCCAAAAATGAAAAGGAGACGGTCACCTTCCAATCGGAAAACGGCCCAGTCGAAATTCCCGCCCATCCGAAACGAATTGTCGCTCTATGGGGAGCTCCTTATATCGTGGCGTTTGGAGTGCCGGTGGTCGGAGCGGATGCCTGGTCCAAAGCAAGTCCCGTTCTGCAGGACAAGCTGAAAGATGCCGAAACGGTCAGCGAAGATGATATTGAAAAAATCATTTCATTAAAACCGGACTTAATTGTCGGATTATCGACAACGAAAAATATCGACAAATTGAACAAAATCGCGCCGACGATCACCTTTACATATGAAAAATACAACTACCGCGATTTAATCTTGCAATACGCCAAGCTCGTCAATAAAGAAGACGAAGCAAAAAAATGGATCAAAGACTTCCAACAACGGGCACAGGAAGCTGGAAAGCAAATTCGGGCGAAAATCGGCGAAAACGCGACGGTGACCGTTGCCGAGAATTTCGGCAAACAGCTGTACGTGTATGGACAAAACTGGGGACGCGGCACGGAAATTTTATATCAAGAAATGAAACTGAAAATGCCGAAAGCGGTTGAAGAGCACGCGCTAAAACCAGGGTATTACGCCGTTTCGCTTGAAGCGCTGCCGCAATTTGTCGGCGACTATCTCATCTTCTGCAAGTACACGGAAGGCGACAGCGACACTTCTTTCATGGAAACGAACACATTCAAAAACATCCCTGCGGTGAAAAACGGCCGCATGTTTGTCGCGGATTCAAAAGCATTCTACTTTAACGACCCGATCACACTCGAGTACCAGCTCGATTTCTTTAAAAAGCACTTTTTAGGTCAATGACCTTGACGACGGGACGTCCAACCATGGATGTCCCGTCTGTTTCGTATACACAACAAGGAGGAGAGAGACGATGGAAGAGATGCAGCGCCGTTTGCCGTTTCGCTACACCTTTCCGCTATCCGTCCTCATCTTGGCCGCCGTTTGGTTCAGCTCCATGGCCATCGGCGTAGCGGACACCACTTGGCGTGACGTATGGCAAGCCCTGTTTTCCGATCAGGAGGGCAAGACGTTTGATCTCATCCGAGAATTGCGCATTCCGCGCGAGACAGCGGCAGCAGCTGTCGGCGCTGGCCTCGCCGTCGCCGGAGCGATCATGCAAGGAATGACGCGCAATCCGCTCGCTGATCCGGGGCTTCTTGGCCTCACGGCGGGAGCGAACGCGGCGCTGGCCGCCACCCTTGCCTTTTTCCCTTCAGCCGGCTATATCGCCATCACCTTCGCTTGCTTGGCCGGTTCTGCTGCAGGGGCGGGGATGGTCTTTGGCATCGGCGCCGCCCGCAAAGGAGGGTTTTCACCGCTTCGCATCGTCTTGGCCGGTTCAGCGGTCTCGGCGCTTTTGTTCGCCATCGCCGAAGGAATTGGGTTTTATTTCCATATTTCCAAAGACGTGTCAATGTGGACGTCAGGCGGAGTCGCTGGTGTCTCCTGGAAACAGCTGACGGTGATGATCCCGCTCGTTCTTATTGGTTTAGGCATCGCCGTTGCGTTTTCACGCCAATTGACCATTTTGAGTCTAAGCGAAGATGTGGCTGTCGGGGTTGGGCAGAAAACGTCCGTCGTCAAGGCTTGGTTGTTTTTCGTCGTGTTTTTGTTGACGGGGGCCTCGGTGTCCATTGCCGGCAACATCACCTTTATCGGCCTGATGATTCCCCACCTCGTAAGGGCAATCGCCGGGGCCGATTATCGCTTTGTCATCCCTCTATCCGCCGCCATCGGCGCTAGCGCCATGGTCATGGCTGACACGGCCGCGCGCACGATTTACGCGCCATTTGAAACACCGGTAGCCGCCATCATTGCGGTCATCGGCCTGCCCTTTTTCCTATTCGTCGTGCGGAGAAAAGGGAGGGGATGGGAATGAGAACACGCATGACATCAGTGTTAGGATGGCTCGCTTTGCTCATTCTCGCCACGGTTGCAGTGGCATTGGGCACAGGCGAAGCACCGCTCTCGTATGACCGCATCATTCCGACGCTGTTAGGGGACGGCTCGATGCAAGAAAAGTTCATCTTGTTTTCTCTTCGCTTGCCGCGCATCGTGATCACCTTGCTAGCGGGGATGGCGCTTGCTTTGTCGGGTGCGATTTTGCAAAGCATTACCCGCAATGACTTGGCCGACCCAGGCGTGCTCGGAATCAACGCTGGGGCTGGAGCGGGCGTGGCCTTATTCTTTTTATTTTTCCCGATCGACGCCGGCACCTTTGTGTACGCCATTCCGCTTGTTGCGTTCATAAGCGGCTTGTTGACAGCAGGCGTCATTTACACGATTTCCTACAATCGAACAGTAGGGCTCCAGCCTGTGTCATTTGTACTCACCGGCGTCGGGGTGTCGATGGCGCTCTCCGGGCTGATGATCGTGCTCATTTCTTCCACCGACCGGACAAAAGTCGATTTCATTGCCAAATGGCTCGCCGGCAACATCTGGGGGGATGATTGGCCATTTATTTGGGCCGTGCTGCCGTGGCTGGCGGCCGGCGCATTGGCGGCATTGTACCGAGCCAAGAGCCTCAATATTTTACATTTGGGCGACGCCGTCTCAATTGGCGTCGGCGTCCACGTCCGCCGCGAGCGGCTCGTGCTGATGGCAGCGGCCGTCGCCGTCGCTTCCACCGCCGTCTCCGTAACCGGGGGCATCTCCTTTATCGGCTTAATGGCGCCGCATATCGCCAAGTTGATCGTTGGCCCGCGGCATGAGCGTGTCATTCCGGCCTCCATGCTCATTGGCGGATGGTTGCTGCTTGCGGCTGACACGATCGGGCGCAACGTTCTCGCCGAGCCGCTTCCGGCCGGCGTCATCGTCTCCTTGATCGGCGCCCCATATTTCATTTACTTGTTGCTAAAACGCTGACCGATCCGCTTCCGGCCAGCGGCGGCAGCGGTCATTTTCACAATCAAGGCCGCAAAAAAGGCGCCGGCATCAGGACATCCGGCGTCTTTTCCATAAGCGGATAGCGGCAACGGTTATGATCAGGCCGATGATGACATACACCACCTCGGCATACATCCCAATCACCTCAGACACTTTCCCCCACGACTGGCCAAGCGCTGCGCCGATCGAAACGAGCGCCGTATTCCAAATCAATGTGCCGAGCACGGACAGCCAGACAAACAGTCCGATATTCATCTTCGCCATGCCCGCCGGGATGGAAATCAAGCTGCGCACCAACGGAATCATGCGGCCAAGAAAGACGGCCCATACCCCATAACGGTGAAACGTCCGGTTCGCTTTGGCGATGTCTCCCGGCTTCACCCGCAGCCATCTCCCCCAACGGTCGACGATCCGCTCGAGCCGTTCAACCGACAACAGCCGGCCAATTCCGTACAGCACCAATGCCCCGGCAACCGAACCGGCGGTCGCCGCCGCAATGACGCCGGGCACCGTCAAAGACGTGTACGTCGTCATAAACCCGCCAAACGGCAAAATGACTTCCGACGGAATCGGTGGAAAAATGTTTTCCAGCGCGATGATCAGAAAAATGCCGATATAGCCGAATTGTTCCATTACATTCGTGATCCACGCCTGCATGGCGCCATTCTCTCCCTTCCGCCCGGCTCATTGTATGTATGCATGTCTCTTTCCTCATTAATGTATGTATATGATATGGTAGTACAAAAAAAGATCCTTTGCAAAAAAGAAAAGCAGCTTGCTTTCGCTCTCCCTTCGATATCACCGGCTTCATCGGCGTCCCGCAAACGAAAGGCCGCCCACCCCCAAGCAGATGAGGATGGACGGCGCGCCCCCCTTGCAACAACCCTTCCATGATTATACCCAACCACGATAGCGAGCTGCTTCTGCTGTTTGGCGCAGCCCGATCATGTACGCCGCCATGCGCATATCCACACGGCGCGATTCCGCCAATTCATAGACGCGATGAAACGCGCTCGTCAATTTCTCTTTCAACTTCTCGACGACTTCCTCTTCCGTCCAATAATAGCCTTGGTTGTTTTGCACCCATTCAAAATAGGAAACCGTCACCCCGCCAGCGCTCGCCAGCACATCAGGCACCAATAGCACGCCCCGCTCCGTCAAGATTTTGGTCGCTTCCAGCGTCGTCGGGCCGTTGGCCGCCTCGACCACAATTTTAGCGCGAATATTCGCGGCATTGTCACGCGTAATTTGATTCGCTACCGCGGCCGGAACTAAAATATCACACTCTTTTTCCAGCAGCTCTTGATTGGTGATGACATTCTCAAACAGCGTTGTCACCGTGCCAAAACTGTCGCGGCGATCCAACAAATACGGAATATCCAGTCCGTTCGGGTCATACAACGCGCCATACGCATCGGAAATGCCAATGACGCGAGCTCCAGCTTCATGCAAAAACTTGGCCAAAAAGCTGCCTGCATTGCCGAATCCTTGAATAATGACCCGCGCCCCCTGCAACTCAATTCCTGCTTTTTTCGCTGCTTCTTCGATGCAAATCGTGACACCGAGCGCCGTCGCTTTTTCCCGACCTTGGGAGCCGCCGAGCACAAGCGGCTTGCCGGTGATAAAGCCAGGCGAGTCAAATTCGCGGATGCGGCTATACTCATCCATCATCCACGCCATGATTTGCGAGTTGGTAAACACGTCCGGCGCCGGGATATCTTTGGATGGCCCCACGATCTGGCTGATCGCCCGCACATAGCCGCGGCTGAGCCGCTCCAGCTCACCCATCGACATGTTCCGCGGGTCGCAGACGATGCCACCTTTGCCGCCGCCATACGGCAAACCGACAATTCCGGCTTTGATCGTCATCCACATCGACAGCGCCTTCACTTCTTCCTCGGTGACATCCGGATGAAAACGAATGCCTCCCTTGGTCGGCCCTACGGCATCGCTATGCTGGGCGCGGTAGCCGGTAAACACTTTCACCGTTCCGTCATCCATACGGACGGGAATGCGTACGGTAAGGACGCGCAATGGTTCTTTGAGCAGCTCATACATCTCCTCACCGTAGCCGAGTTTGGCCAGCGCCGCTTTGATCACACGCTGGGTGGAGAGAAACATATTTTCTTCCATCGTCTCATTCGCCTCTTTGACTCGATTTATGGACGGGACAAGACATTGGCAATCCGTTCAAACGCCCAATCCAATTCCTCTTTCGTAATGATGAGCGGCGGCGCAAAACGGATGACCGTTTCATGCGTCTCCTTGCAAAGCAGCCCTTGTTCTTTCAGCGCTTCGCAATACGGACGCGCCGGCACATGCAGCTCGACGCCGATAAACAAGCCGCGGCCGCGGATTTCTTTAATGTCCTTGTTTTCGATTTGCTTTAACTTTGCCAAAAAATATTCGCCAAGCTCAAGCGACCGCTCCGCCAGCCGCTCTTCTTCGATCACCTCAAGCGCCGCGATCGACACCGCGCAAGCGAGCGGATTGCCGCCGAACGTCGACCCGTGCGAGCCCGGTTCAAACACCGACAAAATGTCGCGGTTGGCGACGACGCACGAAATCGGGAACACCCCGCCGCCCAATGCTTTCCCTAAAATATACATATCAGGCACAACATTTTCCCAGTCGCAAGCAAACAACTTCCCCGTCCGTCCTAGCCCGGTTTGGATTTCATCGGCGATGAACAACACGTTGTGTTCTTTGCACACGTCATAGGCCGCTTTTAAAAAGCCTTGCGGCGGGATGCGGATGCCGGCTTCCCCTTGGATTGGTTCGACAAGAAACGCCGCCGTATTCGGTGTCATCGCTGCCTTGAGCGCTTCGATATCCCCGTACGGGATGATTTTCACCCCGGGCAAAAGCGGACCAAAACCGCGTTTATAAGCCGGTTCGGACGACAACGACACCGCGGCGAGCGTCCGGCCATGGAAATTGCCTTCACAAACGATGATTTCCGCCTGATTGTCAGGGACGCCTTTCACGTCATACGCCCAGCGGCGCGCCGCCTTGAGCGCCGTTTCTACCGCCTCGGCGCCGGTGTTCATCGGCAGCACCATCTCTTTTTTCGTCAGCCGGCACACTTTTTCGTACCATGGGCCGAGCTGGTCGTTATGGAAGGCGCGCGATGTGAGCGTGACGCGGTCAGCTTGCCGCTTCAACGCCTCCACAATTTTCGGATGACGATGTCCTTGGTTGACGGCCGAATAGGCGCTTAACATGTCCATATAGCGGTTGCCTTCCGGGTCTTTCACCCATACCCCTTCCGCTTCCGAAATGACAATCGGCAACGGATGATAATTTCGTGCTCCGTATCGCTCCGTCTGTTCAATGAGCTGTTCGGACTTCGTAGCCATCATCAACCGCTCCTTTCCTTATCTGCGTTTCTTCGCTATAAAAGGGCGGACGCCGCCGCCCTTTTTTGGTTTAAAACATTTCCGACACTGTTTTCGCTTGCATATGGAGGATCAAATAGTCCGGGCCGCCCGCTTTCGAGTCAGTGCCTGACATGTTGAAGCCGCCAAACGGCTGATACCCGACGATCGCCCCTGTGCAGCCGCGGTTGAAGTACAAGTTGCCGACATGGAACTCGTGCCGCGCTTTTTCAAGATTCGCCCGATTGCGCGAGATGACGGCTCCTGTCAGACCGTATTCGGTGTTGTTCGCAATCTCAAGCGCATGGTCAAAGTCGCGCGCTTTCGCAAACGCCACGACCGGTCCGAAAATTTCCTCCTGCATGATGCGCGCGTTCGGGTCGACATCCGCAAACACGGTCGGCTGGATGAAGAACCCTTTCGAGTCGTCTCCTTCCCCGCCGGTCATGAGACGGCCTTCCTGCTTGCCGATTTCGATATACTCCATAATTTTGTTGTACGCCCCTTGGTCGATGACAGGCCCCATAAACGTCGCTTGCTCCGCCGGATCGCCGACGTTGAGCTGCTTCGTCAGCTCGACAACGCGATTCAACACTTGGTCATACACATCTTCGACGATAATGGCGCGCGAGCACGCCGAGCATTTTTGCCCAGAGTAGCCAAACGCCGACGCCACGATCGATTGCGCCGCCAGTTCGAGGTCCGCTTCTTTATCGACAATGATGCCGTCTTTGCCGCCCATTTCCGCGATGACGCGTTTCAGCCAAATTTGCCCTGGGTGCACTTTCGCCGCCCGCTCATAAATGCGGATGCCGACATCCCGCGATCCGGTGAAGCTGATAAATCGTGTGCGCGGATGGTCGACGAGATAATCCCCGACTTCGGCTCCGCTGCCCGGAATATAATTCAACACACCAGCCGGAAGCCCCGCTTCCTCCAACACTTCCACAAATTTATACGCCACGACCGGCGTTGCGCTTGCCGGTTTCAACAGCACCGTATTGCCCGTGACAAGCGAAGCGACCGTCGTTCCGGCCATAATGGCAAACGGGAAGTTCCACGGCGAAATGACAACCCCGACGCCAAGCGGAATGTAGAAAAACCGGTTCGTTTCCCCCGGACGGCTCTCAACCGGAATGCCGTCTTTCAGCTTCAGCATTTGCCGTCCGTAATATTCCATAAAGTCGATCGCTTCCGCGGTATCGGCGTCCGCTTCACGCCACGGTTTGCCCGCTTCTTTCACCAGCCAAGCGGAAAACTCGTGCTTGCGCCGGCGCACGATCGCCGCCGCCCGGAACAAAATATCGGCCCGCGCTTCCGGGCTCGTCCGGCTCCAAGTGCGAAACGCCTCATCAGCGGTTTTCATCGCCCGCTCCGCCAGCTCTTTGGTCGCTTTCGCCACCCGGCCGATGACTTCCGCTTTGTTCGCTGGATTGATCGACGTGATTTTGTCTTCCGTCATCACCCGCTCGCCGCCGATCACAAGCGGATAATCGCGCCCAAGCTCCGATTCCACTTTTTTGAGCGCTGCTAAAAACGCCTCGCGGTTTGCTTCCACGGTAAAATCTGTGAGCGGTTCGTGTCTGTACGGCTGCACCATTTCGTCATCCTCCTTTTTAAAGGCAAAAAAATTTTTCGTTATAAAACGGTTTCATAGTTATATTATGCAAATGATTATGGCTTTTTTCAATGATTTTTACTTGGCGGCCTTGAGCTCCCCTTTTTCTGCGGCTAGGAGCTGAACCCGTTTTTTCGCCACAAGGTGGTAGTACCCATAACACGCAAGGAGAAACGGAATGCCGCAGTAAAGAGCGATCCGTTGATCTGGAATAAACGCCAGCCCGATGATCGTCGCCATATTCAACGCAAACGCCGCGAGCGGCACGAACGGATACAACGGCGTCCGGTATTTCAGATCGCGCACATCGCCGCCTTCACGCAAAAACGCTTTTCGTCCGAAATAGCTGGACAGCGCGATGGAAGCCCACACCGTGACGGCGCCAAATCCCGCGACCGCCGTCAGCCAAACGTACACTGTATCTTCGGCGTAAATGCTGCACAAAAGCGACAAGCAGCCGATGGCAATGCTGGCAATAAGCGCGTTGATCGGCACGCCGCGTTTCGATAGCTTGCTGAAAAACGGACTGACCATGCCTTGGCGCGACATCGACCAGAGGACGCGCGACGTCGCGTATAACCCCGAGTTGGCCACCGACAGCACCGCCGTAATGATGACAAAATTCATGATATCGGCTGCATACGGAATGCCAATGTTGTCAAACACCTCAACAAACGGGCTTTCCACAACGCCGGCTTTCTCCCACGGAAACAAACCAGCCAGCACAAAAATGGCCAAAATGAAGAAAATTAAAATGCGCCATATGGTGTTGCGCAGCGCAACCGGCACCGTTTTTTCCGGCTCGCGGCTTTCCCCCGCCGCCACGCCGACCAATTCCGTCCCTTGGAACGAAAAGTTCACGAGGATCATCGTCGTAAAGATGGCCCAAAACCCATTTGGAAACAAGCCCCCATGGTCTGTAAAGTTCGAGAAAAACGGAGCAGGTTGTCCATTTTTCATATGGATGACTCCGAACATCGCTGCCAGACCAAGAACAATAAAGGCGATCACCGTCAGCACCTTGATGCTCGAAAACCAAAACTCCACCTCGCCAAATCCTTTGACAGACAAGGCGTTGATCAAAAACAAGAGCAAAGCGAAGACCGCACAAAACACCCATGTCGGCACATCAGGAAACCATCGCTTCATCAAAATGCTGACGGTGAGAAGCTCGATGCCGACTGTCACCGACCAGTTCAGCCATGACAGCCAGCCGATGCAATACCCTACCGCCGGCGAGATGAATTTCGTCGCATACGTCTGATACGACCCGGCATCAGGAATTCTCACGGCCAATTCTCCTAACGAAAGCATGGTCAAATACATGACCAATCCGCCAAAAAGATACGCAACGACGGCCCCGCCTGGCCCCGCCTCATGAATCGTATAACCCGATCCTAAAAACAAACCGGTGCCGATCACTCCACCTAGCGCGATCATAAATAAATGCCTGCTTTTTAGCTCTCGTTTCAGTTCTTGCACGGGTTGCATCCGAAAACTCTCCCCTCTCTATGATCGATTTCGCAACCGCTTACATTTTGAGAAAGGGAACAGAACCTCCCTTACTGCAAATCTATTTGTCATTTTATAATAAACTATAACTTTATTATGGAACTATTTTTGTCTATTTTCAATATATTTAGCAAAATTTTTTTTCACATCTTTCTTTCCCTTCCTGTCTCCCGTCCACCTTATGCTATAATACAAAAAAGAGAGGTGCTGATCGTGAACCGGGATATGGAAACGCTTTTAACGATGTATGAGCAAATTCTCGAACTGATTGACCTTGGCGTCCATGCCGTCGATCAACACGGGAAAACCGTCATTTACAACCGAAAAATGCGGGACATCGAGGGCATGAACATCGAGGACGTGCTCGATAAAAACATTTTGGACGTCTTCCGCTTCAACCCGGAGCAGCCGAGCACATTGCTTGAAGCGCTGCGCACCGGTGAAAGCATTCTGAACAAGCAGCAAACCTATTTCAATAACAAAGGACAAGCCGTGACAACGGTCAATCAAACACACCCGCTGCAAAAAGACGGGCGCATCATCGGCGCCGTGGAAATCGCCAAAGACATCACGAAGTTCCGCAAACTGATCCAAGAACACCACCAACGCAAGGAAGCCAGCCGCACGTTTGCCGATATCATCAGCCAAAGCGAAGCGATGCAAAAGGCCATCCGCCTTGCGCGTCATGCCGCCCGCTCCGAAGCGCCTGTGCTGCTCATTGGGGAGAAAGGGACAGGAAAAGACTTGCTCGCTTCCTGCATTCACCACGAAAGCGAACGGCGAGCTAAGCCGTTTTTTGCGCAAACGTGTTTGTCGCTTCCGGACGATTGGATGGAAACGATGCTGTTTGGCAGCGAAGAAGGCGGCGAGATCCAGCCCGGTTTGTTTGAACAAGCGGACGGCGGCACTGTGCTGCTTGACGATATCGACTCGTTAAGCCTGCCGCTTCAACAAAAACTCGCCCGTTTTCTGCAAGAAAAACAGTTTGTCCGCGCCCATGGCCAAAAACCGGTTCATGCAGATGTTCGCCTCATCGCCTCGACAAGCGGAGACCCGATCGATGCCGTCCAAGCAGGGGAATTGCTCAAATCGCTTTACTACCAAATTGCCGTCCACTGCATCGTCCTGCCGCCGTTGCGCGAACGGAAAGAGGACATTTTGCCGCTCGCTATCCATTTCATCCGTCAAGGCAACGAGCGCTATGGCCTACATGTCGAAGGACTCGGCGATGACGTGCAAGAGGCGTTTCTTGCTTACAGCTGGCCCGGCAACGTGCGCGAACTGGAGGCCGTCATGTTGGAAACGATGGCGACGATGGAACAAGAACAAACCATCACCCTCGCCCATCTGCCTGCCCCTTTTCGAGCCAAGCTGGCGCCCGACGAAGCGAAAACGGACTTTTTGTTCGATACGGAAGATATGTTGCCGCTTGACAAATACATGGAAGAAGTCGAAATTTACTACATCCGCAAGGCGCTGCAGCATCACGGCTTCAACATCACAAAAACGGCCAAAGCGCTCGGCTTAAGCCGACAAAACTTGCAATACCGCATCCGCAAGTACCAGATTGATAAGGAATGGGGATAAGCTGCAGTTGGCGATCGTACGGCCAAAAGGACAGGGGAGGTCGCTGTGGATGATCGACGCTCATATTCATCTCGACCAGTACACGGACATCGATGAACAAATCAACCGTTGGCAAGAGGCCGGCATCACCGGTGTCGTCGCCGTCTCCACCGATTTGCGCTCCAGCTGCCGAACGCTCGAGTTGAAACAGCGATTCCCTTCCTTCGTCTACGCCGCCATCGGTTTTCATCCCGAGCAACCGCTGCCAAGCGAAGCCGATTGGAACGAATGGACAGAGCTTGTCAAGCAAGAGCGGCCGCTGCTCGCCGCCATCGGCGAAGTCGGGCTGCCATACTATTCCGCAGAAGCGTGCGCCAAGCTGCCCGCTTATCAAGAACGGTTGGCCGAAATCGCGGCCATCGCCGCGGATGCCTCCTTGCCGCTCGTTCTTCACGCCGTCTACGACCGCGCCCAAACCGCCTTGGCCATCTTGCAGCAAACTGGCGTCCGACAAGCCCATTTCCACTGGCTGAAGGCCGAGCCTGCCGTGGTCAAACAAATCGTCCAATGCGGCTACTACATCTCCGTCACGCCGGAAGTGTGCTACCGCGAGCGCGACAAGCAGCTGTTATCCCTCGTTCCCATCGAGCAGCTGCTCCTTGAAACCGATGGCCCATGGCCGTTTGCAGGCCCGTTTGCCGGAAAACTGACGACCCCGTTATGGCTATTGGACTCCGCGCGAGCCGTGGCGGCACACTATGGCCGAGATATCGAACAAGTCAAAACCATGATCACGGCGAACACAAAACGGCTTTACGGTTGATCTTCCTTATGATACGATGAAACCAAATCTACATCGAAATGAGGGAAACATGATGGATCATAATGAGCAAGTGCGCCAACAGCTGATCAAAAGCGTTTCCGGGCTGTCGGACGAACAGCTGAACACCCGAGTGGCGGACGGAAGTTGGACGATTGCCCAACTGCTCGAACACCTGTACTTAATCGAAACATCGATCACATCCATGATCGCCCATACATTAAAGCATGGCGAGAGCCAACCGGTCGAGGAGAAACCGATCCACTTGACCGTTGACCGTTCGAAAAAAGTGGAGGCGCCTGATTTCGCCCGCCCGAGCGACCGCTTTTTCACTCGACACGAACTGGAAGAAAAATTGCATCAATCGCGGCAGCGGTTGCGCCAAATCACGGAGCAAGCCAACCCGGCTGACTTGGAAGCCAAATCGTTCCCGCATCCAATTTTTGGGCCACTGAATTTGAAGCAATGGGTGGAATTTGTCGGCTATCATGAACAGCGCCACCTCGCGCAAATGGAAGAAATCAAGGCACAGCTTCCGTGAGGAGCGGGCGGCTCATCAAGGAAAAAGCCGAGCAACGACCAGCCAAATCCCCGCTCTGCTCGGCTTACAACGATTTTCCATCTTCATGTGAACGCTCCACTGCCCCTGTCACAGCCATTGTTTTCACTTGCTTTAACGTCGCCACGATGAGAAAACTGACAATAACAAGCAAACACCACGAACTCACCTTCCCAAGATGAACAAGGCTCCACGCCTTCACCTGGTTTGGATATTGCCAAGCGCCAAAAAAGGTGGCGATGTTTTCCGCGATCCAGATGAAAAACCCGATCAGCAAAAACGACAAAACAAGCGGCATCCGGTAGCGGATTCCCCCGACCTCATACGTCACCCATGACCGCCAAAAGACAAGCATGACGAGGCTTGAGAGCCACCAACGAACGTCCACCCAATAATGGTGGGTGAAAAAATTCAAGTAAATCGCCGAAGCGAGAGGAACGACCATCCAAAACGGCGGCCATCGCACAAGCTCCACTTTCATTCTTCTCCACGCCTGGCAAAGATAGCTCGCCACACTTGCATACATGAATCCGCTGTACAACGGCACGCCAAACAGTTTCGTATACCCTTCTTCCGGATATGCCCATGAACCCATACGCACCTTAAACAGCTCTAATGCAAGCCCAATCAAGTGAAAGACAGTAATGACTTTGAGCTCATCCCGCGTTTCCATCCCTGACCGCACCATCCACCATTGCATGAGCAGGCAAATAACAAGCAGCCAATCATACCGCGGCAATAGCGGAAGCGGCGCGATCTTCGTCAGCGCCAATGAGGCAAAAATGACAACCGGAAACACGCAAGACAACGCCTGCGCCCAACCGAAGCGAACAAGCTGCACAAACGCTTTGATCAGCCGCGACGTTCTGCCAAACGAACCCCTAAATGTTGCAGGCGGCACCCCTCGTTTGAAAGCAAAAACCGCAGAACACCCCTGACGAAGGGCTCTGCGGCTACTTTTTCCCATAATCAATTGAAAACCTGACATAACTCTGGTTTCCAACGAAACTGCCAAATCAGTCACCGATAATCGGCCATGGCCTCGGCTTTCGTCCTGTGAACCGTGCCAAACGGATGCTCGGGCGGAGCATAAATGGAATATAGCTTCAAGGGAACATGCCCTATATTGGTCACATTATGCCACGTCCCAGCTGGAATCATGATCGCGTCACCTTCGGACACTCTTCTTTCAAAATCCAGACGGTCTTTTCGTTCCCCCATCTGCACAAGACCCTGTCCTTGTTCAATACGAATAAACTGGTCCACATTCGGATGAACTTCCAGTCCAATATCTCCTCCTACCTCAATGCTCATCAACGTCACTTGCAAATGTTTTCCTGTCCATAATGCGGTTCGGAAATTTTGATTTTGCTCGGCGGCTCTCTCAATATTGACAACGAACGGTTTTCCGCCGTAATCTCTCAATTTGATGGGAGGAAACCTGTCGTTCCTTGCATGTTGTAGCATACCATAAGCATACGGTGACCAGCTCCACCAGTCATAATGAGGGGGGCAGTAACTGGACATCGGGTAAGGCCACTGAGTGCTAATATACGGATGGGCGTAATTCGGATTCAATTGCCTGTTCACTCTCCTCACACTTGGAATCTGCTACTATCTTATGCAATGGCCCAGTCTGGCGTGACAAGAGCACACGGGCGAAGCATCGCGAGGAAAAGAAACCCTCAAAAAGCGGTGGCCATTCGCCGCCATGAAACCCGAACAGGTTAGACTCTTCCCGCCTGTCTAACCAACTCAGCCAAATGATCTCCATTTTTCAAGTGTCAATTCGTGACAGGAAAGCTAAAGAGGGTGCTAGGTATGACAGACCAATCTTTAGGTTTTATCATAGGCACTCGCTGACATTGCCTTGTTCATCGATAAATAATGCCGTGATTCCTGTTCTCTTCTTCGCTAACAGAGGTAGCCTGTCCCAAAGATTTCGAAACTGTTTCACATCTGGTAATGCGATGCTGTATTTGGCATTGGGATCCTCCATTCTTTGCAAAGTTTCCGCCAATACCCCTAAGAAATAATTCACGTTCATTGGATTTGATGTTCCTAGACCCTTCACCTCAATAATCCAACGCTCATTACCTCGGATTGCGTTTATATCAATTCCAGGTGTTTTTCCCCACGCAATTTGTGTTTCCCATCCTTCTGAATGCAGGTATGCCTGCAAGACCTCTTTAATATAGTCTTCTTTCAACTTCGAATCTGTATTCTCTGTTATCTTGGAATCGTTTCCTTGAGCCGAATTCACTACTAATCCGTCATCGGTTAAAAAATTACCTATTAAACCATCCTTACGGACAACCCGCCTAAGCAAACCTCTATTCGCCAAATTTCTACAGGCTTGATTCACTGATTGTTGCGGATTATTTTTACCCAATAAGATATCAGTAATTTCCCGATCTGTTAACCCATCCTTCTCTGTTAATAAAGTTATAATCCTATCTGTTAGGGTCATTTTTCCCATCCTTTCATGAACACTGTTCGCATCTATGTAAAATCATTGATTTGCAAATAAATCAGGAAACTCGCTTCGAATTAAATTATAACATTCGTCGCATACCACATAATTCCTATCCCCTGTCCCTACGAACTTCACCCTTATCTGGTAGTTCACATTCGGTTTTAACTCCGCAGGCAAAAAACTGGTACTGCAAGAGCCGCAACAACCACGAAATTTCAAGTAGCATTCCATACAAAGGCTTCAAGAAATGCTCGTACCTCTCCTGGTGCTCTGGAATCAAAAACATAGAAGTTCCCTCCTGTTTTTTTGAAGAACTTCTATGTCATATGCGGATGGGCAGGTGCTGATAATTGTGCAGGTCGATGATTGGTTAAAAGATGGTTGGATAAGCGTGCAACCGATCCATGTTCAACAGGTCAGTTCCCGTTCACCTGTCGAATATAAATTCCGCCACGTTCCCCATGCAACAAGCCCCCTGGGGGTTGTTCACTTCACAACCGCATCGCCCTGCCTGGACATGGGCTTTGATTTCCTGAAGCGGCTCTCCGCCGTTCCGCACAGCTCGCTCAATGCGTTCCCGCGTCCAGTCAAAACAGTAACAAACAGGAACATCCATGTCCGAATCCTTTTGAAACACGGGCACTTTCAAGTCTCCTACGGCAAAAGTCAGCGAACCGTCCCACGCAAAATAGACCGTTTCGCAGGACGGGTTCGGGCAAAAGGCGTAATCACGGTCAGGTTCAAGCGTCGCCAAAGCCGCAGGTTTCAACAACGACTTGAGCGTGATCAGCGGCACCCGTCGTCCGTTTTGCCCGCAGTTCGGGCAATTCGTTTTCATCGTTCCCACACGGTTTGTCGGAGCACAACAGTCCATATTTCCATCCCTTTCATGCAGTGTTATTGCAAGTATCCAAGGTTATACCGACTTTCTATCTTTTCAATATTGTATCACATGCCAGGTGTGGCAATATTAAAAAACGACCTTCCCCTTGCCTACTTTGGCAAACCAACCGCAGGATCCTGATCAACCCATTTTAAATTCCCTACTATGTCAAGAGAAAATAATTCATGTCCATCCCACTCAAGCCCCACCAAAGCCTCCAATCCCTTGCCGCACAAAGGGTTTCAGGTTTTGAGGAGCTAGTTGGTACAAAATACCAAGAAAATAAAAAGTGGGCTCTTCACCAAAAGTTGTACTTGATTTTTTCTGAACATACCCTATTTACGCTTGTGAGGGAAAATCAACAAATCAGTGATTTTTGCACATCTTTGTTCAGGAAACCGTATTGCTTGTCAAGTACATGTTGTGGTGAAGAGCCATCGTGAAGCAAAGAAAAAGAGGAGCTGCTTTACTCCTCTTCACCTTTATACATCTTCCCGATGCCTTTCATAGGACTGTCTGATCAGAAACATCGCATAGTCGATTTCATCTAAAGAAGAAACGCCAAATTCAACGTCACCGTTCCCCCAACGACCGAGGTTACTCACATCTTTACAAATACCTCGAGGATCCTGTATTTCATCGAATGGCATATTTAAGCTTAACCGCAGTCTGCTTTTCTGAGGCACAATATCGACGAAGTTTGTTGACGTCTTAAAAGCAATGTATAACTTTTTGAACTCCATGCGGACAGAGCTGTCCAGGTTACAAATTCGTTTGCTCAATTCCTCGAATAACGCCAACATATCTCCCTGTAATTCAGGGTGATCGGCAATCGTATAAGTCACATTATCATTTTCGGAGCCTTTCTTTCGGTATTTAGCCAGAATATCATCGGAAAGCTGTGGATACTTCCAGACTTTTAACGCCAAATCCGCCAAGAATTGAGCTCTTTTGCAGATTTCCTCCTCATTCCAAGTTTCAAGTCTAGCTAGTCCTCTATTTAACCTCAGTGGACTGTCAGCAAACCCGCCCTCCATATCCCGTTTTTCCTTAAACGGACGATCACTGAGCTCGGAATTATATCGGGTCAGTGTTAGATTTCCCAACGTATGGAGATATGTTTTGTGTACTTCTTCCCAATTTGGCCCTAAATCCCGGCGCCACTCATAGGATAAGTTCGGATTTTGTGGCATAATATGTTCAATTGTATAGGACTCGATATCAATAATCTCTTTCCGATTAAAGTTTTCTAGTTTCCGAAGCAAGTAGTTTCGATTTCTGAAATTATATACATCCTTAATGACAAGCTCCCGCTTGAACTCTTCATCGGTCGGAAACCGTTTATAAGAATCCTTAAGCAAAAACGCGGCCTGTAAGCTTTCCAAATAATTCGCTTTATCGATCTCTTTACTTAGTGTCGCAAACGTTTTATTCAATGAATTGGTCGGGATACCGCAAACCGCTCTGCGGAATACATATGCCTCAACAAGCCTCAAAATCTCAATAAAGTCCGATTTAGATATGACTTGACGTTCATAGTCGTCATATACCTCAAGCAAGAACGGATACGAGACATCGACCTTAAGAGTGTTGATGTCCGTTAACACTTTATTGATTTCTTTATCCTGTTCCTTTTGAAATGCAAGTTTCACAAAATATTGGGAATATCGATAAATGTCCGCAACAATCTGTTGAACATCTTGTTCACTTTGCTCAAATACATATGACTTAAAACTCGAGTAAACTTCCCGTATATTCGGAATTCTCCCGGTCTTCACCGTCAAGTAATCGCGCATAAATCGGTCAAATAAGGAAGAATTAGTCAGATTTCCGAAACTTTTCTCCATCGGATACCAGTATTCCTTGTACAATTCTGCCTGCTCTTTCGGCTCCAGTTTCATCAAAACGAAATTTCGGATCAAATCGGCTTGAGATAGATCGAGTCCCGTCGAGTTTAGACTTTCAAAAATCAACTGCGGATTATCATGATCTCGATCTAACGAAATATCTACAACAATCAACTTGGAGATCCCTTGGTACAGCTTGTTCAAATCAATACCGCTGTTTTTGATGGATTCAACAAAAAAGTGATAGTTCTCGTAAATTCTTGGGGAGTATTCGTCGGGGAGCTCTTTGCCTAAAACCAAGTTAATCAACGTATCTTTATCGCTTTCGGTCAAAATGAGTTTGTGATACAGCTCTCCCTCTTCTTCACTGTTGACCAGATAGTAATTCATGATCTTCTTTTTCGTAATATCCAAGGTTTGTCCGCTTTCCTCAATGGCTTTGCCCAACGCAAGCAACAGTAACGTCAATGTAGTCAATCGTTGTTGTCCATCGATGACGAGCAGTTGTGGAACCGATGATACTTGATATAATCCTTGTTCGATATAGACAATCGACCCGACAAAATGTCCCCTAATCTTTTCGTCTTCCGCTGCCCTTACAATATCGTTCCAAAGCTGACGGCACTGCTTTATTGTCCAACTATATTTTCGCTGGTAAATGGGGATTATGAATTGCTTTGTTCCTTGCATAAATTTCAATAAATTAGTTTCTACCGCCTTCACTTGACCCTCTCCTCATAAAAATTTCTTCCCCCATTTTACGATGACCTTATTACATCTTGCAAGTTTTGGAATTTCTACAGTAAGTTAAGACTATGCAAGAACTTTTTAGTTCACTAGGAAATAGGGGGACTATCAACGAAGGAGCATGAGAAAAGATAATCACCACTATTCTCATATTTTTGAGCTCACGTATTTTCAAGGTAAAGCTGTGCTTTTTCTTCCGTATACAAAAAAGGCGATTTCTTAGGGGCTTCCTAGTCATCCCCTTCCTAACGCTACTGCCTCGGCCCCCAAAGGATGATAGAAACCCCGATTAGACAAATGACAGCACCAATCCAATTGTACCGATCCGGCGTTTTTTGGCCAACGCCCCAGCCCCACAAAAACGACAGTATGATAAATACACCACCACAGGCCGCATACACCCCTTCCGAAGGACAGGAATTTTTGCAAGGTGGGAATGGCACCGTACAAAACTAAAATCAGTCCCCCAACGATTCCATACCAGTATGGCTTCCCTTCGCGCAACCATAACCAAATGAAATAGCCACCGCCAATTTCTGCGATTCCTGCAAAAATGAATAAAACGATTGTGCTAACATCATTCGCCTCTTGTCCCCCGCACTATTTTGGTAAGTATTTGCTCACTTCTTCTCCCCTGCTTTTAGATAGAGAAGGAGATTTGCGGCTGTCCAGATCATCTCCTAGATACAATTATTCCAATTTTCGGAACGATGATACATTAAAATAAGATGTATTGCCCATACTATCAAGTTTATATCCTTTGCATATCACTTATTTTCAGGATAGCTTATTTATAAAGTATAAATTCAAAGTCGCTCTGCTGCGGCGGAAAAGAAGCAGGTTTTCCCGATGAACTCCATTGCTTTTTCCGCTGCTTCCGTTTTCCTTTTCCAGCAATTACTTGCTCTAACCCTTTCCCCATTAATTTGAAGGCAAAAATCGCAACGATAAAGGCCACACACGGCCCGACAACAATCCATTGGTCAAGCATCATTTCCCGATAGGAAAGACCGATCAAGCCGGACCATTCATTCGAAAGGGAGAACGCCACCTTCTCGGGAGGGCCCAACCCATCGGAATCGTATATAACTTTTACGCCTCCTAGCAATATTTGAAACGCCCCGAGATGCACAAGCAGCAAGAGCGACTGCACCGTCTGCTGGGTAAACAGCAAAAACAGCCGCGGCCGCATATACGGGAGAACGTGCTTGCGGATGAGCCAAACGTTATCAGCTCCCATCAGCCGGGAAGAAACGACAAATTCATTTTGCAAAAAGACAGCGATATCATTGCCGATGACCAGCATTAACGGCGGAAGCGCAACAGCCGCAAGCACCAATAGTTGTTTGATCAACACTCCCATTCCAGCTCCTTGCTCCTCCAATGGAATGAAAGCAAAAAAGAGCATCGTTAAAAAGATCGCCGGCACAAACCGAAAGGCGCGAACGATGGACTCGGCAATAAACCGAAATTTCTGCAAATAAAAAGCATACACGATTCCGCCGACCGTCCCAAACACAAGCCGCAGCAAACTGACCGCCAATGCGGTGACAATCGTATATTTCGCCCCATCGATGACTTTCCAAAACACATCTTCGCCTTGGCGATCGACGCCAAACGGATGGGCCCAGCTCGGCGGGTACGGAGGAACGTCAACGAGCCGACCAGCCTCATTGTAGATCTGCTTCGGCGGCTGTGGCATGATGTCTTTCAGCCAATAAGAATAGAAAAAACTGGCCAGCAATAGACCAGCCGCGATGATAAACCCTGCCGCAAAATACACGTTGCGGAATGCGCGCATCACGCCACCCCCCTCTCGATTCCCGTCAAATAAGCAATCACTCGTTTCCCGGCCACATCAATGATGTAAAACGGCAAAAACAGCATGGCAAGACCGATAGCCACTACTTCCGGCGTATGGAGCTGCTCATACAAAAACCGGAACAATCCGTGCATATTAAACAAATATTCCGCCACTAACAAGTTCGACAGCATAAACCAAAACAAATATTGGACGTTGGAAAACACGGTGATCAGCGCGTTGCGGAACATATGGCGCCATAGCACTGCCGTTTTTGACAATCCTTTCGCTAGCGCATATTCGACGTATGGCTTGTCTTTTTCCTCCGCAAACGCAAGAAATGTCATTTGGAACAGCAGAATGGAAGGCAAAATGGAAATCATGACAATCGGCAGCACGTATACATTGTCAAAACCGGCAACAGGATTGACAATAAGCAAATCTGTCTTTTTAAACACCCAGATGACAAACAGTTGCGTAGAAAAAATAAAAATAACATCGGGGATCGACTCAAGAAAAAACGCGATTCCTTTAACCATTTTTTGCAGCGGACGCGGAAGCAAAAAGCAGATGTAGGCTCCTGTAACGGCTATAAGGAAGGAAACAGCCAGCGCCCCCCATAAAATAACAAGGGAATAGGCATACGGCTCCATCATCGTTGAGAGCAGGGGAGCATTGTGCCATTGCGAGAGCGAAACCGTTATATCACGAATAGAAAAAAAGCTCCAAAACAGCTGCTGAAATTGCTGCCAAAATACCGTGATCATTTGCGGGCTCGGGAACAAGGAATAGCTTTGCGCAAACGCGATAATCGCCATAATCGTGAAAATGGTAAGCAACAAATCCGCCAGCACCGTCAAGGCGAGCTTCCATTTCTTCATAAGGCCGATCCCTCCCTCAGAGCACAGGCAAACGATTGCTACATGTTCCTTTCATCTGTAAGCTGCCAGTGCTTGCATGTTAATAAGATGGTGGCGGTGGAGGCAATGTTTCTGCTAACATGGATTGCTGTCCTCCCATTCCATCGCCTATTTTCAAGATGCGGTCATACATTTTAATTCCTACATAGGTTTGTCCGTCTGTTTGATATTCTACCCTGCCCGACGAGTCTTTTTTGATAAGCTCTCCCTTTTCGCCATACTTCTCTTTTACGTGCTTCGGCTGCAATTCTGGCAAAAACATCACATCCAGCTCATATTCCTTAGCTCGCTCCGGTCTTTTCGCGCTCCATGAATAACTTCCGTCTTCCCCAACGTTTACTTTTTCCTCGAGTACCTGTTTGCCCCCCTCGATTTCTTTCATCACAATTTGCACGACGGCGCCTTTTGGCAAATTGCTGTTTCCGTTTAGCACCACTAGGTCACCGATCGTTTTGACCGCACCACCTAATTTTACCGTTTGCTCCACTTTCGGTTTGGCACAGCCAACTAGCACCAATAGCAACAACAACGTAAGGACCACCGTCATTCGGATATCCTTCATAAAAACCCTCCCTCTAGAAATGTTGATGTATCAAGGCTTTTCGGCCCCTCAGGGGTGTCCAAAAAATATTTTTCGACAAAATCCCTTACATCCTCCATTGAAAAAGGCTCGATATCTTCTCTTAAAAGGCTGTGAAAAGCTTCGTAAGGACCAACGGCTTCGATTGGACAATATCTTGGAGGAGTATCCGG
>NZ_PIJG01000060.1:0-28211 GCF_002809955.1 Geobacillus sp. Manikaran-105 | reverse complement strand
TGATCCGCTCACGCTCCATTCCAACGATTTTTCTTCCTTTTTCGACATAAGCCCCCTAAATCCCTGCCTCAGGGTGTACTTTTTCACCGGCCTTCTAGAGTGTGGGGGATCGTATGCCCATCCCCCCTGTAAAACTTCAACCAACATAGTTGTGGTTTTACAGGTGAGAATACTTTGTTTATATGATAGACAAACAAATATGAAAGCGTTATAATGAAACTGAAATAAATCATTCTCGCTTATTTTTAAGGAGGACTTGGATATGGCATACTTCCCGAATGTCGGCACTATTCCATATGAAGGACCGGAGTCGCGCAATCCGTTGGCGTTTAAGTTTTATAATCCGGAAGAAAAAGTCGGCGACAAAACGATGGAGGAGCATTTGCGCTTTTCGGTCGCGTATTGGCATACATTTACCGGGGACGGATCGGATCCGTTTGGCGTCGGCAATATGATTCGCCCGTGGGACAAATACAGCGGGATGGATTTGGCGAAGGCGCGCGTGGAGGCGGCGTTTGAGCTGTTTGAAAAGCTGAACGTTCCGTTTTTCTGCTTCCATGACGTCGACATCGCGCCGGAAGGGGAAACGCTCAGCGAGACGTACAAAAACTTGGATGAAATTGTCGATATGATTGAAGAATACATGAAAACAAGCAAAACGAAACTGCTGTGGAATACAGCGAACTTGTTCAGCCATCCGCGCTTCGTTCACGGGGCGGCAACGTCATGCAATGCCGATGTGTTCGCCTATGCGGCGGCGAAAGTGAAAAAAGGGCTGGAGATCGCGAAGCGGCTCGGAGCGGAAAACTACGTGTTCTGGGGCGGCCGGGAAGGTTATGAGACGCTGCTGAACACGGACATGAAGTTGGAGCTTGACAATTTGGCCCGCTTCTTGCATATGGCGGTCGACTATGCGAAAGAAATCGGCTTTGACGGCCAGTTTTTGATCGAGCCGAAGCCGAAAGAGCCGACGAAGCATCAATACGATTTTGATGTGGCCACGGCGCTGGCATTCTTGCAAACGTACGGGCTCAAGGATCATTTCAAATTCAACATTGAAGCGAACCATGCGACGTTGGCTGGCCATACGTTTGAACATGAGCTGCGCGTCGCCCGCATCCACGGCATGCTCGGTTCGGTCGATGCGAACCAAGGCGATATGTTGCTTGGCTGGGATACGGATGAATTCCCGACCGATTTGTATACGACGACGCTGGCGATGTATGAAATTTTGCAAAACGGCGGCCTTGGGCGCGGGGGCTTGAACTTTGACGCGAAAGTGCGGAGAGGCTCGTTCGAACCGGAAGACTTGTTCTACGCTCATATCGCCGGGATGGACAGCTTTGCGATCGGTTTGAAAGTCGCCCATCGCTTGCTGGAAGACCGCGTGTTTGAACAATTCATCGAAGAACGGTACAAAAGCTATACGGAAGGCATCGGCCGCGAAATTGTCGAAGGAACGGCGGATTTCCACAAGCTGGAGCAATACGCGTTGCAGCTTGGCGAGATTCGCAATACGTCCGGCCGTCTCGAACGCTTGAAAACGCTGCTGAACCAATATTTGTTGGAAGTCAGCGTTCCGGGCGGATCTCGTTCGTGAAAGAGGGATGAGCGTGGAATATGTCATTGGCGTCGATTTAGGAACAAGTGCGGTGAAAGTGTTGCTTGTCGACCGACACGGCGTGGTGAAAGGGGAATGGACCGAGTCCTATCCCCTTTACCAGCCGCATTCCGGTTATAGCGAGCAGCGCCCGGACGATTGGGTGAAAAAAACGATCGTCGCGCTCCGCCGTGTGTGGGAGACGGCGGGCGTTTCCCCCGAGTCGATCGTGGGGATTAGTTTTTCCGGACAGATGCACGGGCTTGTGCTGCTTGATGGCGATGGGAATGTGGTGCGCAATGCGATTTTGTGGAATGATACGAGAACGACAGCACAGTGTCGGGACATTGAAGAAAAGGTCGGCCAAGACGCGCTGCTGGCAATCGCCAAAAACCAGGCGCTTGAAGGATTCACCTTGCCGAAGCTCCTTTGGGTGAAACAACACGAACCCGAGCTGTACGAGCGGGCGCGGGTGTTTTTGTTGCCGAAAGATTATGTCCGCTTCCGCTTGACCGGGCACATGGCGATGGATGTATCGGATGCGGCGGGGACGCTGCTGTTGGATATCAAAACGAAAACGTGGAGCGAGGCGATCGCCCGTGCGGTCGGCGTCGATCTCACGCTTTGCCCGCCGCTTGTTGAGGCGGCGGCATGGGTCGGGACGCTGCGTCCGGAGGTGGCCGAACAGACCGGGCTGCCGGCATCGGTGAACGTGTTCGCCGGCGGAGCGGACAACGCCTGCGGCGCGGTGGGTGCGGGTATTTTGGCAGAAGGCCGCATGATGTCAAGCATCGGCACATCCGGCGTCGTCTTGGCGTATGAGCAAAGCGGGGAAAAAGATTTCGCTGGAAAAGTGCATTACTTCAACCATGCCGAGCCGAACGCCTACTATATTATGGGGGTGACGCTGGCGGCGGGCTACAGCTTTGATTGGTGGAAGCGGACGTTTGCGGAAGACGTGCCGTTTGCCGAGATCGTCCAGCGCGCTGCCGAGTCGCCGATCGGTGCGAACGGGTTGTTGTTTACGCCGTATTTGGTCGGCGAGCGGACGCCTTATGCGGACGCCGATATTCGCGGGTCGTTTATCGGCATCGACTCGCGGCAGACGAAATGGGATTTCGCCCGCGCGGTCATGGAAGGGATTACGTTCTCGCTCAACGAGTCGGTGGAGATCATCAAAGCGAGCGGCAAAACGATCGACTCGGTCGTCTCGATCGGCGGCGGAGCAAAAAGCGCCGAGTGGCTGCAAATCCAAGCCGATATTTTCGGCATCTCAGTGGAAAAGCTGAAGAACGAACAAGGGCCGGGACTAGGCGCTGCGATGATCGCCGCGTGCGGCGTCGGTTGGTTCGATTCGCTCAAGCAATGCGCGGATGCGTTCAAACAAGTCGAATCCGTCGTCGAACCGCGGCCGGATGCGGCGGCGAAATACAAAGAGCTGTTTGCGATTTATCGCGATGTATATCCGCGTACGAAAGAACTGGCGAAACGGTTAAAGGTGTTTCGGCCGTGACGATAAACTCCCTAAACCAGTGGATGGTTTGGGGAGTTTTTTGTTTGATCAAGCAATAAGGCAGGATGACCCGCCACGTTTGTCGAAAGGAGAACTTGAAAGGTGGAGATGAAACATGGACATTCGAAAAGAATTCGAACATCTTCAATATTTCTTTGACTCGTATTACAATCAGACGTTTTACAATGCTCAATTAGAAGAACAGTTTTTGCGATTTCTAGCGGATGAACCGGAGTGGGTGGTTCGTGCCTTGAAGCTGGAAGTAGAGAAGCTCGAACGCATCCACCATCGCCGCGATACGGAGACATGGGCAAAAATCGAAGAACTTGTTCATGAAAACAGCATGCGCTATTTTTCGTTTGAGGATGGCAAAACGTTTATCAAAGTGGCCAGCCGTTTGTTAAAGGATATTGAGTAAAGGGACAAATCATGAACAAACAGCCTGTTTATTGGACGTCAGGTGACAGCGATTAGGCATGGATCGTATTGTTCGCTTTATGTTTCGATCGATTGATTGAACAACGGATAACACCTGTTCTTACCATATGTATGTGAGATGTTGAAAACGCGCCGCGTTGGCCGGACAGCTGTCGTTCATGGAGCGTGCAAAAGACATAGTCGGCGTAAAGATTGATTCGACAAAGGGGGGAGGAAATCCGAGCACGAAGCGCGAAAAAATAGGAGAGGGGCAAAACGGTTTTAGCCGAAAGAAGGGAGATACGTATGTTCTCTACACTTCCCATCCCGATCATTCAAGCGCCGATGGCAGGCGGGGTGTCGACGCCTGAACTGGCCGCGGCGGTGTCCAACGCCGGCGGGCTTGGGTTTTTGGCTGGCGGGTACAAGACGGCGGAGGCCATGAAGAAGGAAATTCATGAGCTGCGGACGTTGACGGATCGGCCGTTTGGGGTAAATGTGTTTGTGCCGGGGGACAAAACAGTGGATGAGGAGGCGGTCGAACGGTACCGTGTAGCACTGGCGGCGGAGGCGGAGCGGTTTGGGGCGTCAGTCGGCGAGCCGAAATGGGAGGACGACGACTGGGCGGCGAAGCTTGATGTGCTTCTTCAGGAGCGAGTGCCGGTTGTGAGCTTTACGTTCGGTTGCCCGGACAAAGAAGTGATCGCTGCCTTGCAAAAGGCGGGATCGTTTGTGATCGTGACGGTCACGGCGGTGGAGGAAGCTGAAATGGCAGCCGAAGCTGGGGCGAATGCGCTTTGTGTGCAAGGGGCGGAAGCGGGCGGGCATCGGGCGTCGTTTGGCAACGATCCGGAAAAGGATGAGGCGCTCGAGTTGTTTCCGCTGCTGGCCCGAGTGCGGGCGGCGGTCCGGGTTCCGCTCGCGGCGGCGGGCGGGATCATGGATGGGCGCGGCATTGCGGCGGCTCTTAAAGCCGGGGCGAGCGCGGTGCAGCTCGGGACGGCGTTTTTGCGCTGCCCGGAAAGCGGGGCGCACCCGCTTCATAAACAGGCGCTTGCCGATCCGCGGTTTGTGGAGACGGCCGTGACGAGGGCGTTTACCGGCCGGCCGGCGCGCGGGCTTGTGAACCGGTTTATGGCGGAGTATCGCGCCTTGGCGCCGGCAGCGTATCCGCATGTGCACCATATGACGAAGCCGCTGCGCGCCGCATCCGCCAAGGCGGGCGACCCGGAGGGAATGTCGCTTTGGGCCGGGACAGGATACCGGCTGGTGCGGGAGCTTCCGGCCGCGGAGCTTGTCGAAGAGCTGAAGCGGGAGCTGGAGGAAGCTTGGCGAGCATAGGAGTTTGGTTATGCGGATGGAAAGAAAACGCGTTCATTCTTCCGAAAAAATGTTGAATAAGGGGGAGAGAAAACCATGACCGCATCCCGCATCGTCTTTCCGCCGCTCAGCTATGTCGGCTGGGGGGCGCTTGGCCAGTTAGTTCCAGAAGTAAAAAGGCTTGGGGCAAAACACGTGTTGGTGATCACCGATCCAGCGCTTGAAAAACTCGGTCTCATCGAGCAAGTGGCATCTCCGCTCCGGCAAGCAGGGTGCAGCGTGCATGTGTATACGGATGTTGTGCCGGAGCCGCCGCTTGAAACGGGGGAGAAGGCGGTGGCGTTTGCCCGCGACGGAGAGTTTGACCTTGTCATCGGCGTCGGCGGCGGCAGCGCGATGGATTTGGCGAAACTGGCCGCTGTTTTGGCCGTGCATGAAGGTTCGGTCGCCGATTATTTAAACTTGACGGGAACGAGAACACTTGAGAAAAAAGGATTGCCGAAAATATTGATTCCGACGACATCAGGCACCGGGTCGGAGGTGACGAACATCTCCGTCTTGTCGCTAGACACGACGAAAGATGTCGTGACGCATGACTACTTGCTGGCCGATGTGGCGATCGTCGACCCGCAGCTTACGGTTTCCGTCCCGCCGCGGGTGACGGCGGCGACTGGGATCGATGCGCTCACCCATGCGGTCGAGGCGTACGTGTCGGTCAATGCGAGCCCGACGTCGGACGGCTTGGCGCTTCAGGCGATGCGCCTCATTGCTCGCTCATTGCGCAAGGCGGTGGAAAATGGAGCGGACAAACAGGCGCGCATCGATATGGCGAACGGCAGCTATTTGGCCGGTTTGGCGTTTTTCAACGCCGGCGTGGCGGGTGTGCATGCGCTCGCGTATCCGCTCGGCGGGCAGTTTCATATCGCCCATGGCGAATCAAATGCCGTGCTCTTGCCGTATGTGATGGGCTACATTCGCCAAAGCTGCACGAAACGAATGGCGGACATGTTAAACGCCCTTGGCGGCAACTCAAGCTTTTTATCAGAGGAGGAGGCGTCGCGCCGCTGCGTCGAGGAGCTTGAGCGCCTCGTCGCCGATGTCGGCATTCCGAAGACGCTCGGCGGTTTTGGCATTCCGGAAAGCGCATTAGAAAGTCTGACGAAAGACGCCGTCCAGCAAAAACGGCTGCTCGCCCGCAGCCCGATGCCGCTTTCGGAAGCCGACATCCGCGCGATTTATCAAGCGGCGTTTACAGGGACGATCGTCGAACCGAACAACGAATAAGGAGAAAAACAGGGGCTGCTTCAGGCTCCTGTTTTTTCTTTGGCTGTTGGAAATAGGGTCTCACTTCTCAAGTTGGATCCCCCTTCCGCTCAAGGGGCGACGTTTTTCATGTTTTCTTGATGGTGAAGCAGGAATTTCCACATCGTGGAGCGAACACATATACATCAGCCGCCGAAATTCGACAAAAGACGATTCCAGTTCTTGTGGAGGAGGGGCGTTCGTGTTTACGACTGTCATTACGCCGCGCGTGTCAGAGACGGACGGCGTCGGCCATATTAACAATACGACCGTGCCCGTTTGGTTTGAAGCGGGGCGGCATGAAATTTTCAAGCTGTTTACACCTGACTTGTCATTCAAACGTTGGCGGATGGTGATCATCCGCATGGAGGTTGACTACGTCAACCAACTGTATTATGGGCAAGATGTGACTGTGTATACCGGCATTGAGCGCATCGGCAACACAAGCCTCACGATTTATGAAGAAATCCACCAAAACGGGGTGGTGTGCGCCAAAGGGCGGGCGGTGTATGTCAATTTCAATTTTGATACCGGGCGGCCTGAACCGATTCCGGATGACATTCGGGCGAAATTGCGCGAACATGTATGGCAGCCAGGCGAGTAGACGAAAGGGGGTGAGTGTGTGAAGGAGCACCATCTTTGGGAACAAGTGAAAACGAAGCTTGCGCAAAAGCTGTCCGGGCCGTCGTTTGACACGTGGTTTGCCTCGACGTCGGCGACGGTGGATGACGATTGGCTCATCATCGAATGCCTCAACGACATTCAATGTGAATGGCTGCAAACAAGATACGGCGAACTCATCAGTGAAACCGTCCGCGAAGTGTTCGGCCGCGAGATGCGCATCTTCGTCTCTGTCCACGGCGAGCGGCAGAAAATCGAAGAGCGGCTCGAACAGCGATTCGGCGCTCCGATGACCTTCCGTCAATACGTCACCCGCCTTGAGCGGCAGATGGAGGAGCTGGAGCGGCGCATTGACCACTACGCGCGCATCATCGATGAACTGCTGGAATCCCGTCCGATTCACTGATGATCCCCTAATGAGCAACCTCCAATAAGAAGCGGCCTCCGCGCCATCAGCCGGGAGGCCGCTTTTTGTGCATCTTTTATGTTATAAAAAGTTACGCAATTGTAGTGAAACCGTATATTCCCTCTGATTTTTATGCGATCGTTCATATTTTTTGTTAAAATCATGTTATATAATCTAACATAAAAAATGCATACTTCATGTTTGACGTGATATGATGGGCGCAGCCAAGGCAAAGGGGGAATGTGAGGGTGATGAAAACAAGAACGGTCGGATTATGGGAGATGCTGGTGATGACGATCCGGCTTTGGCTGCATCGATGACAAGAAGTATGGAGGGATGACGATATGAAACGAAAACTCGTGTTAATCGGCAACGGCATGGCGGGGGTTCGCTGCATCGAGGAGATTTTAAAACTTGACCGTGAGGCGTTTGAGATCACGATTTTTGGCAGCGAACCGCATCCGAACTATAACCGCATTTTGTTGTCAAAGGTGCTGCAAGGAGATACGCGCCTTGATGACATTACGTTGAACAGTTGGGAATGGTACGAACGAAACGGCATTCGGCTGTTTGCCGGCGAAACGGTGACGGAAGTCGACATCAAGCGGCGGCTTGTTCGGACCGACCGTGGGCGGGTAGTCGAATACGATGAATTGATTTTCGCGACAGGGTCGAATCCGTTTATCTTGCCGGTGCCGGGGGCGGATTTGCCCGGGGTGACGGCGTTTCGCGATATTCAAGATTGCGAGCGGATGATCGAATATGCGAAGACGTACAAAAAAGCGGCGGTCATTGGCGGCGGCTTGCTTGGCTTGGAGGCGGCGCGCGGCCTGCTTCACTTAGGAATGGATGTCGATGTCATCCATATTTTCGACTATTTGATGGAACGCCAGCTTGATCCGACCGCTTCGAAGCTGCTGCAGCGGGAGCTGGAGAAACAAGGAATGAACTTTTTGCTTCGCAAAGAGACGGCTGAATTGTTCGGCAACGGCCGTGTGGAAGGAGTGCGATTTAAGGACGGTACGTCCATTGCCGCCGACTTGGTGGTGATGGCGGTCGGCATTCGTCCGAATGTTGATTTAGCGCGGAGAAGCGGCATTGAGGTGAATCGAGGAATCGTTGTCAATGACTACTTGGAAACGAGCGTGCCGCACATTTACGCGGTCGGTGAATGCGCGGAACATCGCGGTGTTGTGTATGGACTCGTCGCTCCGCTTTATGAGCAGGGGAAAGTGCTGGCACAAGCGATTTGCGGCCGAAAAGGAAAGCCGTACGAAGGATCCGTCGTCTCGACCCAACTGAAAGTGTCAGGCGTCGATGTGTTCTCAGCCGGCGAGTTTATGGACGTTGAGGGCACGGAATCGATCAAGTTGTACGACGAAGCGCGCTCGGTGTACAAGAAAGTCGTCGTTCGCGAAGGGAAAATCGTTGGTGCAGTGCTGTTTGGCGATACGAGCGAAGGAAGAAAACTATTTGATATGATCCAGCGCGGCGATTCGCTTGAGGCGCTTTCTCTTTCGTTATTGGCGCCGGCTTCATCGGGAGGAAAAGGAAGCCTTGTGGCGGCGATGGCGGATACCGATGTCGTCTGTGGCTGCAACGGGGTGACAAAAGGCGCGATTTGTCAGGCGATTGCCGAACACGGGCTTAAGACGGTCGCCGAGGTGCGCGACTATACGAACGCGTCTCGCTCGTGCGGCGGATGCAAAGGGCTTGTCGCCGAGCTGCTTGAGCATATGCTTGGTGAAGAAGCGAACCGGTATGCGGTGAAAGAAACGATCTGCGGCTGCACGGACCTAAGCCGCGAGGAAGTGGTTGCAGCGATCAAAGAAAAGCGGCTGATGACGGTCAAAGAAGTGATGAGTGTATTGGGATGGAAAAACGAGGAAGGGTGTTCGAAATGCCGTCCGGCGCTCAATTATTACCTGGGCATGTTGTATCCGGGCGAGTACGATGAAGAAGCGGAATCGTTGTTTGTCAATGAGCGGCTGCACGCCAACATCCAGGCCGACGGCACGTACTCCGTTGTGCCGCGCATATATGGCGGGGTGACGACAGCCGAACAGCTGCGGAACATCGCCGATGTCGCGGAAAAATACAACGTGCCGATGATTAAGATCACCGGCGGGCAGCGCATCGACTTGCTTGGGGTGAAAAAAGAAGATTTGCCGCGCATTTGGGCCGATCTCGGCATGCCGTCCGGCTACGCCTACGCCAAGGCGCTTCGGACGGTGAAAACGTGCGTCGGCAAGCAGTTTTGCCGCTTTGGGACGCAAGATTCGACCGGGTTTGGCATTCGGATGGAACAAACATTTGAGCGGCTGAAAACGCCGCATAAAGTGAAAATGGCCGTCTCCGCCTGCCCGCGCAACTGTGCGGAATCGGGCATTAAAGATGTCGGCGTCGTCGGCGTCGAGGGCGGATGGGAGATTTATGTCGGCGGCAACGGCGGCACCCATTTGCGTGCAGCTGACTTGCTTTGCACGGTCAAGACGGAAGACGAAGTGATCGAGATGACCGGTGCTTTTTTGCAATATTACCGCGAGTCCGCGCATTATTTGGAACGGACGTCCAAATGGGTCGAGCGCGTCGGGCTTGAGCATATCCGCGAAGTGTTGTTCGATGTGGAAACGCGCCGCACGCTGCTTGAGCGGCTTCACAAAGCTCTTTCCGCGACAACAGATCCGTGGCGGGACATCGTCGAAAACGAGAGACTGCAGCAACTGTTGTTCCGCGATATCGGCGACAAAGAGCCGGTGCCGGTGGAATGAAGGGGGATGACGGCGGGCGGAAAAAGTTGATGTTCCGCCGCCTGGATTGATCATGGGTTAGGATCAATGCTGGAACGAAGAGAGGGAAATGATGGCCATCGTCCAGCCGGAAACGAGGTTTTCGTTTGCGGAGAGCGATTTTACGTTGTTCATGAAAGTTTGTAAAGGAATGGTCAAACAGGATCAGACATCGATGCAGGAGGAGGACGAAGAGAGGATGAAGGTGGAAGTGGGAACATTGGAACAGCTGCCGAAGCGGCTCGGAAAATGCGTGCGGGTTGGGAATCGTGAGCTGGCGTTGTTCCGGACGGGTGACGATCAAGTATTTGCCGTTGAAAACCGCTGTCCGCATCGAGGAGGCGATTTGTCACAAGGTATTGTGAGCGGCGAGTTTGTGTTTTGTCCGCTCCATGATTGGAAAATTTGCCTGAAAGACGGCCGGGTGCAGGCGCCGGATGAAGGGTGTGTCAAAACGTACCGCGCGGCGGTGAAAGACGGCTTGGTATATGTCGAGCTGTAGGAAGCGGGGGAATGGCGATGACGAACGAATTGCTGCGCTACTTTCGCGCCAAGGAAAAAGAACGGGCGTCAGAAACGGCTGCCGCGACGCAATGTCCGTTTTGCAGCGTCCAGTGCACGCTTCAGCTGGTGGAGGAGCGGATTGTAGAGCGGCGCCGCTACAAGGCGGTCCCGACCGACAACCCGACGTCCAACGGCCGCCTTTGTTTAAAGGGGATGAACGCCCACCAGCACGCTTTGCATCCCGAGCGGCTGTTGGTTCCGCTTGCGAAAGTGGACGGCCGGTTTGTGCGGGGCCGTTGGGAGGAGGCGCTTTCGCTGATCGCGGAACGAATCATCTCCATTCAGAAGGAAGATGGAGTTGATGCGTTTGCTGTTTACGGCGGCGGATCCTTGACGAACGAGGAGGCGTATTTGCTTGGGAAATTTGCCCGCGTGGCGCTCAAGACACGGCATATTGACTACAACGGACGCTTTTGCATGTCGGCAGCCGCAGCGGCCATGAACGACGCATTCGGTCTTGACCGCGGGTTGACGAATCCACTGTCCGATATTCCGCTCGCTCAGACGATCATTTTGGCTGGGACCAATATCGCCGAATGCCAGCCGACGTTGATGCCGTATTTTTATGAAGCGAAGAAGAACGGCGCTTTTATCATCGTGGTGGATCCGCGGGAAACGAAAACGGCGGCGTTGGCGGATCTGCACCTGCCGCTCAAGCCCGGAACGGATGCGGCGCTGGCCGTCGGCATCGGGAAAGTGTTGCTTGACGAAGGATATATCGATGAAGCGTTTGTGCGCGAGCGGACGGTTGGGTTTGCCGAATGGAAACAGCACATAGAAGCAGTGGAGATGGATGAGATCGTCCGGCTGACTGACGTGCCGGAAGAGAAGATTCGCTTGGCGGCGCGAAAGTACGGGGAGGCGGCCGATGCGATCGTACTCACGGCGCGCGGCTTGGAGCAGCAGACGGACGGCTATGCGGCGGTCAGACACTGGATGAATGTCGTATTGGCGACAGGGAAAATCGGCCGGCCCGGTTCGGGTTTTGGATCGATCACTGGGCAAGGAAACGGACAAGGCGGCCGCGAGCATGGACAAAAAGCCGATCAGCTGCCGGGCTACCGAAGCATTGAGCATCCGCAACACCGGCGGTATATCGCAAGCGTATGGGGCGTTGCGCCGGATGAGTTGCCGCGAAAGGGGGTGTCAGCGTATGAAATGATGCAAAAGATCGATGCGGGCGAGATCACCGGGCTGTTGGTCATGGGGTCGAACCCCGTCGTCTCGAGCCCGAATGCGGCGTTTGTGGCCAAAGCGATGCAAAAACTGAAGTTTCTTGTCGTTGCGGATATGTTTTTGTCCGAAACAGCCGAGCTGGCCGATCTCGTGCTGCCTGTTTCGTCGTATTTGGAAGACGAAGGCACGGTGACGAACGTCGAAGGGCGGGTGTGCTTTCGGCCGGCGGCTCGGAAGCGTCCTGGGGAGGTGAAACATGATTGGGAAATTTTATGCGCGATTGCGCACAAGCTTGGCAAGGGCCGCTGCTTTTCCTTTACGTCAGCCGAAGAGATTTTCAATGAACTGCGGCTGGCAAGCCGCGGCGGCAAAGCGGATTATTACGGTGTGACGTATGAGCGGCTTCGCCGCGAACGTGTCTACTGGCCTTGCCCCGATCCGCATCATCCTGGGACTCCTCGACTGTTTACGGAACGGTTTGCTCATCCGGACGGCAAGGCTCGGTTTGCGGTTTTGCCGTTTCGGCCGGAGAAAGAGGAGACGGATGAATGGTATCCGCTTTATTTAACGACCGGACGGGTGCTTGCTCATTATTTGAGCGGAACGCAGACGCGGCGGAGCCCGGCGCTTTCGGCGCGGCAGCCGGAGGCGACCGTCGAGATCCACCCGAGGACAGCCAAACGATACGGGATCGGCCCAGGGATGCTTGTGCGCATTGAAACGCGCCGCGGTGCGGCGGTCGTCCGCAGCCGATACAATGACCAAATTCGCGAGGATACGATTTTTGTCCCGTTCCACTGGAGCGGCCTTGGGCAAATCAACAACGTCACATCCGATGAGCTCGATCCGCATTGCCGCATGCCGGCGTTTAAGCGGTGCGCAGCTCGGGTGCGGCCAGTGGTCGATTTAGGGAGAAATTGACTTGTGTGGTTCATTTCGCCGGAAAAAGCGCTCTCTTTTCCGTCCGCGGCGGGGAATCATCCCCAGCGGGGCGCGCGGACCGAGACGCGCCATAAGAAAAAAACTTCCCGGCAATACGGCGGGAAGCAGGTGGAGAAATCGCTTTCATTTCCATTTTAACATAACACCTGAATCCGTGACAGAAGTGTATCAAAAATGCTGGGAAACCCAATCGTGAATGTTCACCTATTAGGTGAAGAACCCCGAGTGCAATATTTTGTTGATTGATCCAGTTTTCTTGGCAGCTTTGAACGCGTCTTTATCACGGATTCAGGATAACAAACACTCTGTGCCAAGGGGGGGTCGGGGGAAGATGGCGAGAAAATCGTTTTGGCGCGTCGGGCATGCGCCGACGCTATTGTCGTCGTTTTTGTATTTTGATATCAGCTTTATGATTTGGAACTTGCTTGGCGCGCTTGGTGTATTTGTCGCTGAACAGTTTGCGCTCACACCGGCGGAAAAAGGGCTGATGGTCGCCATTCCCGTGTTGGGCGGGGCGCTGCTTCGCATTCCGATGGGGCTTTTGGCAGACCGCTGGGGCGGGAAGCGGGCCGGTCTGCTTGGCATGGCGGTGACAGCTGTGCCGCTTGTGTGGGGCTGGCGGTTTGCAGATCAGATGACGGATGTGTATGCGCTCGGATTTTTATTAGGGGTGGGCGGAGCCAGCTTTGCCGTTGCGTTGCCGCTCGCGAGCCGCTGGTATCCGAAAGAGTATCAAGGGCTGGCCATGGGGATCACTGGGGCCGGCAACAGCGGGACGGTGCTGGCGACGCTGTTTGGTCCGCGCCTGGCGGAGGCGTATGGGTGGAACGCGGTGTTCGGATTGGCGCTCGTCCCGCTTGTTGTCGTCTTCCTTTTGTTCGCTTGGCTAGCGCGTGAATGTCCGACAGCGGTGAAACCCGTTTCGTTGCGTGAATACGGAGCCGTTCTCCGTCGAAAAGAAGCATGGCTGTTTTGTTTCTTCTACAGCTTGTCATTCGGCGGATTTGTCGGGCTGACGGGTTACTTGGGCATTTTCTTCTTTGATGAATACGGCATCAGCAAAGTCACGGCCGGCGATTTCGTCACCGCCGTCGTGTTTGCGGGCAGTTTCATCCGGCCGATTGGCGGCTATCTCGCTGACCGGATCGGCGGAATGCGGCTTCTTTCCTTGTTGTTTGCCGCTGGGACTTTGTTGCTGGCTTGCATCGGTACATTGCCGTCTCTTTTCGTCCTGTTCGGATTGATGGTTGCTCTTTTCCTTTGTTTTGGCGCGGCGAACGGTGCGTTGTTCCAAGTTGTTCCGACGTGGTTTCCGAAAGAGGTTGGCTTGTTGACGGGCATCATCGGCGCCGCTGGCGGACTGGGAGGGTTTTTGCTGCCGAACGTGCTCGGGGTGATGAAGCAGTGGACCGGTTCTTCGGCGTATGGGTTTTGGATGCTGGCCTTCGTTTTCATGGCCGCGGTGCTGGCTGCTCGTCGCCTTCAAGGAACTACGGTTGCGGTCGAATCGTTCTCTCAAAAAGCAGCAGAATGAATAGGGTAACCCAAAGAGACGCTGCAAACTTTCAAAGGAAATCGTTTGATTGAACGAAAAAACTGGTGGAACACAGTCCTTTCTTTAGGTTGACAAAGAGGGGGCGGTTTTGCGACGTCCATCCTTATCACTGATTTCGGAAGGCTCTCGCCTCTGTAAGGAAACAGGCGGAGCCTTCTTCATCATCTTCCTTCAGAAAACCTTCAACGGGTTTCAGGCGAAGAGAGAGATCGATATAATAGGGAGGAGGAAGGTGTCCAACCTTGAAAAGAAATGGAGGAAGAAATCGTGTCAAACGATCATGCGCTGCGTTTAGACCATCAGCTTTGTTTTGCCATTTATGCTTGTTCTCGTGAGTTGACGAAGTTATATCGTCCTTTTCTTGAAGAAATAGGGATTACATATCCGCAATATCTCGTTTTGCTCGTGTTGTGGGAGCAAGGGGAGACGACAATGAAAGAGCTTGGAAAACGATTGTATTTGGATTCCGGCACACTGACGCCAATGTTGAAAAGAATGGAGGAGAATGGCCTCGTTCAACGGTTGAGATCGCCAGAAGACGAACGGGTTGTGCGCATTGTTTTAACAGAACAGGGCGAGAAAATCAAACAAAAGGCACAATGCATACCAGAAGAAATTGTCAAACGAGTAGGGCTTTCCAATCAAGAGTGGAGCGAATTGTTGATGTTGCTGCGGTCGTTGCTTGTGCGGCTGAATGATGAACAACATTCTTCTTGGTCAAATTAAATCTTGTGTTTTTCTATTATATTTTGTAAAATTTAATTGTGTACAATTTAATTTTGGAGAGGAGAAACGAAATATGCAACCACTATATCAGACGTCAGTTAAAGCGCAAGGTGGGCGGAATGGGAAAGTTGTGTCTAACGATGGGGTGCTTTCGTTAGACGTCAAAATGCCGAAAGAACTTGGAGGGCCAGGGGGGGCCACGAATCCTGAACAGTTGTTTGCTGCTGGGTATGCCGCTTGTTTTGACAGCGCATTGAATTTAGTCATCCGCCAAAGAAAGGTGAAGGTGGAAGGAACGGAAGTGACGGCTCAAGTGATTCTTGGAAAAGATGAGGCCGATGGCGGCTTTCAGTTGGCCGTTGTTCTTCGGGTGCGCGTTTTGGGGGTCGATCGCCAGACGGCTGAAGAGCTTGTGCATGCAGCCCATCAAGTGTGCCCGTACTCCAAAGCTGTCCGCGGCAATATTGATGTAACCCTGTCTATTGAAGAATGATGATGAGAAAAGGTGCCCGTGAAGAAATTCAGGGCACTTTCTCATTTGCGATCGTTTTACAATCGATTTTGCAAAAATCGAAGCAGTTCATCTGCTCGGTTGCCGATGAGCGCGATCAGTTGCTCAAACATCGCGTCGCGCTCAAGATCGAGTTCAATGATGCGTTTGGCCAGTTCGAGCGCTTGTTTGTCCATGGCGGCGTCCTCCTTCGATCGTGTGGGCGGGGTGGAATCGTTCGTATTCGCGTCGCAGTTCGGCCATCGTCCATTCTTCAAGCCGATCACGGTCAGCGGCTAAGCCGAACCGTACGAGCTGTTCAATATAAAATTGCTTTTTCTTCCGTACGGCGCTTCTCATCCATGTCCCCATTCGATTCCCTCCCTGTTTTTACCTTTACCATACTATCTTTTTCTTCAGTGTACAGCAAATGTGTTAAGCTCATTTACAGGAAATTTAAAAAATATGTTAATTTTATTTACAAAAGTTAGCGGAGTACCATCATTTTTTGTATAATTACGTTAGAAAATATGACGTAAGAGGTGAGAAATATGACAGCTCATCCGCAAGAAGATCATTACAAATATAAAAAAGTCATTTCGATCGGTGTTGTGAGCGAACTGACCGGGCTGTCGCAGCGACAAATTCGTTATTACGAGGAACGGAAGCTGGTGTTCCCTGACCGTTCCAAAGGAATTCGCAAATATTCGTTCGCCGATGTGGAGCAGTTGATGAAAATCGCCAATCAACGCGAGGAAGGTGTATCGACTTGGGAAATCCGTCAAGAGATGACGAAAGAGCTGCGCGAGCGGATGTTAAAAGGGCAAATGAACGCCCATTTTCGGAGGCGTTCCTAGAAGGCAGGTGAAAAATGGCTGTCACGCGCAAATCAGCGGCATTTCGCCAAAAAAGAAAGATGGCCTCGCAAGGTTTCTCTAATTGAAAAACGTCTGGGATCAGCAACTTTTTGTACTAAATCACCAGCCCTCTAGGGGTTCGGACAGATTCGAATTTTGGATGCATCCCTGCTTGGAAGCAAAGCATGCGGAAAACCGCCTGGCCGTGTGCCAACAGGATGTAAACACAGCGGCGTTTGTCCAATAATAAGAGCATAGTTGCTTGGCGCGCACAGAGATTCGTGCGCGCTTTTTTTGATAAAGCCTCGAGCAGGGGACGAAATGGAACTGGACCTCAGTATGCGCGTCTCCCGACTGGTCATGCAGCGATTTTTTCTCCTTTTTTCTCCATTTATAATATCGCTCGGTCAATTTCATAATGTAAATGTCCATAATATAGCATTATGGATAGAACGAACAAGGGGAAGGATGCCGCCAATGAGAAGCAAAGCGACGCAGTGGCTGTTGTCTGTATGGGGACTGATGGATCCGCTCTATTATGCATGTTCCCGCCTCGAATATGTTGGTGGGAAAGAGAACGGCTGTCGTTCCATTTTCCGCGTCCGTTTGCTTCGATACAAGGGTGAAACCATTCACCTTTCGGACGGAACGACGATCGCGGCCAATGACTGGCTGTTGAAAATTCACCTTCATAATGTTCGTCTGCTTCGCGAACTGATGCAGTATCGAAGCGATATTCAAAAAGGACGCTACCTTTTCGAACAAGTGAAAGCCGGTTTGCCGTATGTTGCCCATCATCTTTACCATCACAAACAGTCCTCCCGCATAAAAGGGATCATCGGCGTGACCATGTTAAACAAAGGATGTAAGAGGCTCGGATTTGATACGATTGACATTCCAAATTCATTTTACCGTTGGTTTAAAATGGCATCCCATTGGCCGATGATGACAGTGGCCCAACACCGTCTCATGCCGCTTGTCCGCCCGCCGAAATATTTGGTGATGTCAAAGGAAAAATTGTTTTCGTTGTACGGCTGCCATCTCATCCACTAACTCCCTCTTTCTTCTCTCCTCCGTTTCACTATAATGGGTATCGAGGGAGGAGAGAAGACGATGACATTCTTTTTTGTCGTTCTTGCCATTTTGTTATTGCTTGCTTTGGCCATTCGTAAAGCCCACCGCAACACGTATGAAGCGGTTTTGCATAAAGTCCAAGTTGGCGGCTGTTCAGAGGGTGGGGACGGAGCCCTTCGGATTTTGCAGCTATCGGATTTGCATCTTGAAAAACTGTCGATCACCCCGGACGATTTATACGACAAGCTGAAAGACGAAGCGATCGATTTGATCGCGTTGACGGGCGACTTTTTGGACCGTGAGGAAAGCATCGCCAAGCTCAGTCCGTATTTGGCCGCGCTGAATGCATTGAAACCGACGTACGGCATGTATGCGGTGTTTGGCAACCACGATTACGTGCTTCAAGGCGAACCGTTTGCGCGCTTGAAAGCGACGCTTGAGGCGCACGGCTGCGTCGTCTTGCAAAACGAGACGAAAACGATCACCGTCAACGGTCAAACCGTCAATATCATCGGCATCGATGATTTTTACACGGGGCGCAGCGACATCAAAAAGGCATACGCCGGCGTGAAAGACGGCATCAACCTCGTGTTGACGCACGATCCGGACATCGTGCCGCATATGAAAGACTATCATTTTGACTACTTGTTGTCCGGCCATTTCCACGGCGGGCAAATTCATTGGCCAAAGCCGTACCATTTGGCGAAAATGAGCAAAACGCTCACCGAGCGGAACATGATCAAAGGTTATCATGAATGGGAGGGAAAACCGTTTTATATCAACGAAGGGCTTGGGCAAACCGGGGTGAACATTCGGATCGGCTCGAAGCCGGAAGTGACGCTCCACTTGTTGGCGCTGCCGTCCCGAAGAGAAGCAGTGAAAGCTGTCTAATGGGCAGCTTTTTATTTTTTAGGGTAGGAGAGCGGTTTCTTTTGCGCGTGCCACCATGCGGGGGCGCTTTTTGTGTGGACTCGTCTCCCTGTTGTTGGGGGAAAATCAATGACCGTTTGCATAGACAAGGGAAACAGTCCCCATACTTTTTAAAGAAAGGAGTGAATGGTCAATGGAACCGTCGTGGAAAGCTCTCTTGCCATTTTTAGTTGTTATCCCGATTTCGATTTGGACGAAGCAAGTGATTCCTGGTCTGTTTGTCGGGCTGTTGGTCGGAAGCTATTTGTTGACGCCGTCGTTGCTGGGCGGATTGCGAACGATGCTTCATTACGTCGTCGATAACTTGATGCAGACGAACAACATTCGCATCATCATGTTCTTATACGTGTTCGCCGGTCTTGTCAGCATGATCAAATACACCGGCGGAATCAAAGGATTCGTCCATCTCGTCAGCAAAAAAGTGAAATCGGCCAAAGCGGCCATGCTGCTGACGTGGATTTCGACGATGGTGACGTTTAGCGACCCCGATTTTCGCATCGTCACCGTCGCGCCGATCATGAAGGCGCTGCGCAAACGGCTTGGGTTGTCGTCCCAGCAAATCGGCTTTGCCATTGAGGTGACATCCAACCCGGTTGTCGCGCTCATCCCAATTGCCACCGCGTTTGTCGGCTATATGGTGTCGGTCATCGATAAGGCGCTTGATACGGCTGGCATCGGAGCGGAGCCGTACATCGTGTACGTCCGAAGCATTCCGTTTAACTTTTTCTCGTATGCCATTATTGCGGTTGGGCTCTACTACAGTTTTTTTGTCTATTCGCGCAAAAAACAAGCGGCAGTAAGCGAAAAGCGGAAAGAGGCGCCGATTCGAAGCTGGAACGAGCGGTTGGCGCTCGAAATGGCGGAAGAACAGCGGCCGGCTGACAATGAGCCCAATGAAGCGCAAGGGGAAGAAGGAGACGCGATGCAGACATGCCCGCGCGCTTATCAAAAAGAAACGCCGGTCAGGCCTTGGAATTTGATCGTTCCCCTTTCGATCGTGCTTGTTTTGACGTTGTTTTTAAGCTGGTGGGACGGTCACCGCGGGGCGAGAACGTTTTGGAAGGCGTTTTTGCAAAGCGATGCGCTCGGGGCGATGTTGGAGGCGCTGCTGTTTACGGTCATGATCACCGTTGCGTTCTTCCTTTGGCAGCGATTTCGATTGACGGATTTGTTGACTCATTTTGTCAAGGGCGGCAATGAACTCATGTCCGTCATTTTGATGCTGGCGCTCATTTGGGCGCTGTCGGCTGTGGCGGAGGATTTAGGGTTTTCGCAATACATTACGGGCCATGTCAAAGAATGGATTCCGCCGTTTTTCGTCGCCCCGATTTTGTTTTTGCTTGGCGCCGTCATTTCCTATTTCATCGGCTCGTCGTGGGGGACGTGGGGGATGTTGATGCCGCTTGGCGTGACGCTCGCGAGCCAAGCGGGAACGAACATTTTGCCGGTCATCGGCGCGGTGTTTGCGAGCGGGACGTTCGGGGCGTTCGCGTCGCCGCTCAGTGACAATACGGTGACGCTTTGCACCATTTTGGATTTGCCGGTGATGGAGTACGCGCGCACAAAGTTGATCCCATCGTTGATCGCCGCCGGCATCGCAGCCGTTTTGTTCGGCGCCACGTCATTTCTTTTGCATTAGCGCTGCTGTCGTCCTCCCCTCCTTCCATGATACACTAAAAGAAAAAAGGAAGAGAGGGGAACGGCGATGGGGGAGGCGGAACGGCGGCTTGACGAGCTCAGCCAATGGCAAACGGAAGATGTTGCCGCGCAGCTGGAGCAGTTGAACGAGCGGCTTGCGGTGGAGGACGCGTATTATCGTGCGGATGAAGACCAACGGGCGCGCGAACGATATTACCGCCATCTGCCGCTTGAGGGGGACGGATTGATGTTGTTTGTCCGCTATCACGAACTGGTGGCGCGCACCCATAAGCGGCGGCTGCCGTATTTTTTCAGCAAGGACGAATATTTGTACACATGGGTCGACTTGCAGCCGGACGGAACGGTGCGAAGCTTGTACTCCGGCGAGCGAAAAGACCCGAAGATGTTGATCGTCCAAGATGTCCAAACGATGAAACGGCGCTACGATGAATTTCGCCAGCTGTTGAAAAAAATGAAGCATGGGCTCGGCGATGTGCACGAGCGGGTGAAAACGATCGAGCAGCAATGGAAATTCAATGCCGAACATGTCGTGCCGCAGTCTTGGTTTGGCGCCCGCGAACCGATGAAAGGCGATTTGCATCATTTATTCGTTTGCCAGCCGGAGTGCAATACGATGCGGTCGAATTTTCCGTACGCGGATTTCCCGTTTTACAATCCGGAAGATCCCGACGAGCAAATCCAAAACCGTTGCGGAGTCGTTCATAATGGCTATTTCGAGCCGGAATACGGCAAAGGGACGGCGGCAAGGGCGATGTTGTACTTTCTGCTTCGCTACCCAAAGGCGATCGCAAAGTCGTTTCGGCGCAAAATCGATATTCCGCTCCTTGTCCGTTGGCACGAACAATTTCCACCGACGGTGTATGAACATCATCGCAACAGCGCGATTTTTTTCATCCAAGGCAACCGCAACCCGTTCATTGATTTTCCTGAACTGGCAGGGCGGATGGTGTTTCCGTTTGAAGGGGCGCTGTGAAATGAGGTGAAAGGCGGGTGCCTGCCTTTTGTCCCGGGTGTCAAGGAATAAGAAAGATGAGCGGAAAAGCTGTCTCCGAAAAATGATCGTTCATTTCGGAAGACAGCTTTTTTGTTGCTAGGCAAAGCGTGAGAGGGGTTAAGCGGAAATCGTTTGTTCATCGGCCTGGCGATCTGCTTGTTTGCGGAAGTATGTTGCGACCATCGGACCGGAAATATTGTGCCAGACGCTGAAAATGGCGCTCGGAACAGCGGCGAGCGGCGAAAAATGGGCGGTCGCTAAGGCCGCACCAAGCCCGGAGTTTTGCATGCCAACTTCGATGGAAATCGCCTTTTGTTTTGGCGGTGACAGGCGAAACAGTTTGGCAAACCAATATCCAAGCAGCAAGCCCAATCCGTTATGAACAACGACAATAAGAAAAATAAGCAGTCCGCTTTTGGCAATGGCCGCTTGGTTTTGTCCGACGACGGCGGCGACAATGGCCACGATGGCGATGACCGAAACGAGCGGCAGCGCCGGGATGCACGCTTTGACTTGCTTTTGGAACAGAGCCTGGGCGATGAGTCCTAAAAGGATCGGAATCAGGACGACTTTGACGATCGACCAAAACAAAGCTGCGGCCGATACGGACAGCCATTTTCCCGCTAAAAGCAAGATGAGCGAAGGCGTCAAAATCGGCGCTAAAATCGTCGAAACAGACGTGACGGCGACCGACAGAGCCGTATCTCCTTTCGCCAAATACGTCATGACGTTGGACGCCGTTCCGCCCGGACAGCAGCCGACTAAAATAATGCCGAGCGCCACTTCGCGCGAAACCGGCAGAAAGTAAGCGAGCAAAAACGCGACAAGCGGCATGATCAGAAACTGGGCAACGACGCCGATCAACACATCAAGCGGACGCTTGAACACCTCTTTAAAATCGTTCGCTGACAGCGTCAATCCCATGCCAAACATCACGATGCCTAGAAGCGGCACGATATACGGAGCGATCCACGTAAATGCGCTGGGAGCGAAAAAGGCGAGCGCTCCAAACAGAAGCACCCAGATGGCAAAGGTGTTGCCGACAAAGTTGCTGATTTTTCCTAGTGTGTTCATTGAGCTTCCTCCTTGAGCAAAGATGGGAAAGATATACAAAAGATTATATACACTTTTCAGAAAAATTCAACTGATGAGGTGGCGAATTTTGAAGAAATGATGACAATGAGGAATGATTGTGAAAAAAGTCACTCCTTTCTTCTTTGCTTATGGTATGATTGGAATTGAGAAGAAGAATCATTATTGAACCACAGGAGAGACGGATAGAAAAACAGGGGGAAATGATCATGGTGCTGACTGATTTGCATAAAGGGGAAACAGCGGTCGTCGTCCGTCTGGCCATTGAGCAGGAGGCACTGAAACAGCGCCTCCTTCATCTAGGGGTCAAAGAAGGAAAAATGGTGCGGCTGAAAACCGCGATGCCGTTTGGCGGACCGGTGATGATCGAAGTTGATGGGCAGGCCATCGGCTTACGGCGCAAAGAAGCGTCGGCGATTGAGGTGAAATGATGGCGTACGTAGCGCTGTTTGGCAACCCCAATACTGGCAAAACGTCATTGTTTAACTGTTTAACCGGCTCTTATGAATATGTTGGCAACTGGAGCGGGGTAACGGTCGAGAAGAAAGTAGGAGTGCTTCGCCAACACGGTGTGCCGGTCGTCGATTTGCCCGGCATTTACTCGCTCCAGCCGCTGTCCCGTGATGAAGGAGTGGCGACTGATTTCTTATTGACCGAGCCGTGTTCAGCGATTGTCAATATCGTTGACGCGTCGCAGTTGCGCCGCAATTTGCATTTAACCGTTCAGCTGCTGGAATTTGGCCGTCCCGTTGTCATCGCGCTAAACATGGTCGATGTGGCGGAAAAACGGGGCGTGAAAGTGGACGCCGCTAAACTGTCGAAGTATCTTGGCGTTCCTGTTATCCCGGTCATCGCCCGAACGGGAAAGGGGACAAAGGAGTTATCGCGCACCATTTTGTCGGCAAAAGACGGACACCATTCCCGCATTTTTATTGATTACGGCGTTGAGGTGGAACGCGCAGTCCGTCGCATTGCTGAGCAACTGCCCGATGACATGCCGGGAGATAAGCGCTGGATGGCGTTGCAATTTCTAGAAGGAAACGAGCGCATCGCCGCCTATTTGCGCGGGCGGTTGGATCTTTCTCCGCTTCTAGAAGCCCGCGCAGAGGCGGAACAGAAGCTCGGATCTTCGGTCGCCGAACAGATTTATGAGACGCGTGACCGCTGGATCGGTGAGGCGATCGCTGTTGCGGCGATCGCGCTTGAGAACAAACCGTTGACATGGACGGAAAAAATCGATGTGGTTGTGACAAACCGTTATGTCGGGCTGCCGATTTTTTTGGCGCTGATGTATCTCGTGTTTATGCTCACGTTTAACTGGCTTGGGACGCCGCTTGCCGATCAGCTTGACGCTTTCTTCTCAGGGCCGCTCACTGATTGGCTGTCCCGTCTTCTCGACTGGGCAGGGGCGTCGCCGTTTATCAAGGCGCTCATCTTGGACGGCATCGTTGCCGGGGTCGGCGGGGTGCTTGTGTTTGTCCCGCAAATTTTCATTTTGTTTTTTTTCATCTCGCTTCTCGAAGACTCCGGATATATGGCGCGCGTGGCGATGGTGATGGACCGGATGATGGAAGCGATCGGGTTAAACGGCAAGGCGTTTATCCCGATGATCATCGGCTTTGGCTGCAACGTTCCCGGGGTGATGGCGGCGCGCACGATCGAGCAGCCGAAAGAACGGCTGTTGACGATCTTGGCGCTGCCGTTTATGTCGTGTTCCGCCCGCTTGCCGGTGTACGCCTTGTTTGCCGGCACGTTTTTCGTCCGCGAGCAGGCGCTTGTCGTGTTTTCACTTTACGTGCTTGGCATTGTAGTGGCTTTGGGGCTCGCCAAGTTGTTCTCATCGACGCTCTTGAAAAACGAAAGTTCGCTGTTTGTCATTGAACTGCCGCCATACCGCGTGCCGCAGGCGCTCACGTTATGGCGGAGCACATGGGAGAAAGGGAAAGGGTTCGTTCGCAAAGCCGGTACGTTTATTTTTGGCGGTTCGGTCGCCATTTGGCTGTTGACGTACATCGGGCCGCACGGGGTCGGCGTCGCGATGGATGACAGTTTTCTCGCCGCCATCGGCGGCCTCATCGCTCCGCTGCTCGCCCCGCTTGGCTTTGGCGCCTGGCAGGCGGGCGCGGCTTTGATCACCGGCTTTTTGGCGAAAGAAGTCGTCGTGTCCACGATGAATATTATTTACCACGTTCATGAGGCGAACGGGCTGAAGCAGGTGATCGCCTCCCATTTCACGCCGCTGTCGGCGTTCAGCTTTATGGTGTTCGTCCTGCTTTATACGCCGTGTCTAGCGACGGTGGCGGCGATTCGCAAAGAAACCGGGTCGCGGAAATGGACGCTGTTGTCAATCGGATGCGCGCTGACGGTTGCGTATGTCATTTCGTTTGCCGTCTATCAGTTTGGGCATATGCTTGGTTATTCATGAAAGGGGAGAGAATCGATGATCGCGAATCTTGTGATCGGCGGAGCGATTTTTGCCTACGCCGGCTGGACGCTGGTTCGCCACGTGAAAAAAAGCGCCAAAGGGGCGTGCGCGTCATGCCATGCGGCTGACCATTGCCGAGGCAGCTGCGGGACGGAGAGGTAACCCGTTCAAGACGAACGGATTCCTGACGATGATCGGAATCCGTTTTTCTCATTTTCCGACGAAAGACTTTCGCTTCCATGTTGTAGGATAGCCAAAAAAATAAGCGGGGATACAATGGGTAAGCTGCTTCAACGGACCATCCGTTTCAACGGGCTCTGGAGGACAAAAAATCAGGCCGCCCTTTGTTTTGGCTGTTGGGTGTTGTTGCCTCAATGATGGCCGAAACACCGGGGGTAGAAAGCTTTTTTCGTTCAACCGTTGAAACTCAAGGGAAGACCGTGAGTGTGGAGGATAAACTTTTGACAATACCTAAAAATTGAGGATAGCGAAAAGGCGGCTTTGGATCAAGGTTCGCACAGTTGTGTAAAAACAAAGCAGCAAAAAACGATGTTGTTGTCCTGTCATCCAAGTTTACTGGGTTGGCGATGGAATTTCACGCAATAATTGAACTTGACCCGGCTTTGGCCCGCTCTTTTCCTCACTCTTTTCGTTTTTGGATGGGACGGATGTAACTCTCTAATTCGTGGGCAAGATGCTGGATGCAATCATTTCCCCGGAACTTGGCATCCTCGACAAGGTACACCGTGAAATCTTCCGCTTCTTTATTGGTCATCGTGAACTCATATCCATTCAAATCAAGGAACGTGACGAATACGGTTAAAGCCGTCCGCTTATTGCCGTTGTGGAAAATATGACCTGTCGCGATGGAATGGTAATAGCAGCAAGCCTTTTCAATAATCGAAGGGAACTGTTCCTCCCCGAACAATTTCGTTTTCGGTCTTTCCAACATCCACGCGAATTTATCGGGGAATTGGATCCCCGCTTGTTCTGCGTCGTCGTACATTTCCATGACCGTGTAATGGATAAATATGATTTCTTCCGCTGTCAAATAATAAACCATGTTTTCCTCCGGTTGCTCCTTTATCTATATTTCAAGTTGCGCAGCGCTTCGTCATATTTGGAGATCGCGCGGTTCATCGCCATCACGACTTCAGGACGGACTCCTTTTGGAATTCGGTTTGCGCGTTTCATCACGATTTCCCCTCGTTCCTTGTCGTAATATATTTCGATTTCATCGCCTTTATTTAGGTTTAGCATCGTGGCTAAATCTTTCGGGATGCTAACGGACAAACTATTCCCGACTTGGCTAATCCGACGTGTATACGTTTTGTCATCCTTGCTTCCCAACATTTCCGCGTCCATTTCTTTTTCATCTCCTTTCCATATAATGGGCAAAAAGGACGTTTTTATCCATAAAATTATTACTGTATAAACAATTATAACAATAATCTTCCGAAAAGCAATACGGAATAATAAAAAAGGGCTTTTTGTCTTTCAACGAGAAAAACGCATGCCGCATTTCTAGAATCGATGTCGTTAGGAGGAAAAGAGGAGTGCCGCATAAAGTGAGCTTGTACGGATATGCCGTCTGTGTGTTATGCCATGCCGGACATAGTGAGGTCGGAAGCGTCAAGCAGTGGAACATGAAACAGCCGCGTCACGGAACGGATCAACGACGGCTATCTTTATTATTGCTTGGGGGGGATTTAGTTGGTTTATCAAATATCTTTGTCTTGCAGAAGGAATGAGGGATATTTATTGTTGCGACGGACCATCCGTTTATTATCTTGCGCGTGAAGCCAATCCGCATAACGCATAAGCTCGGAAGCGGAACGGTGAGATGAACGAGGATGGCTTGCTGGCTGTGGGCAGGCGCGCCCAAGAATCTCTTGCCGCTAAGTGTTTGCGCAGTCGGGGGATCATTCCATTGAGGGTAGGTTCTTTTTCACTATTCAATGGATATACATGACGCTGTTTTTGTCGTTTCTTGTTTCAAAGAATGACGAAAACGAAAAGAAGGAAACGATATTCATCAAAATTTGTTTGTAGTTAGGACGAACGGACTATTTACATGGAATGAAAAAAACGGTAAAAATAGAAGTGAGGACAGTAGTTTAGAAAAAAGAGAAAATTCTGTTTATCAAGGGGACAGCATTATGGTTTACGATGGAATCATTTTGTCGTTGTTGATCGGCTGGTTTCGCGGCGGAAGCCTGAAAGGGTTGGCCAACATGAAATTGCGCGGCGGTTGGTTGTTTCCGCTCTTGTTGGCGGTGCAGTTTATCGTCTTTTTCCTTCAAGAACGCATCGAGTGGATCGCCAAAATGAGCAACGTTATTTTTCTTCTCGTCTATATCACAGGACTCGCATTTCTGTGGCTCAACCGCCATCAGCCGGGGTTTCCGGTCATCTTCGCCGGCGTCTTGCTTAACTTTATCGTCATGGCCGTAAACGGCGGACGGATGCCGGTATCGATCGAAGCCGCCCAATTTCTCGGCCGCGAATACATCGAAGCGTTAAAAGCCGGTCTGTACGGCAAGCACCAGGCGATCACATCGGATACGCTTCTGCCGTTTCTTGGCGACATCATCCCGCTGTCTCCGCCGTACCCGCGCCAACAAGTCATCAGCATCGGCGACGTTGTGATGAACGTAGGGGCGTTCTTGTTCATCCAGCATCTGATGCTCAGTGCACCGCGACATGGGGCAGACGATGCTGAGAAAGAAACAACGGCCGCTCCTGCGAATCAATAAACTAATTTTTAAGGGGTTAAGGGGGAAAAGGACATGAAATTCAAAGCAAAACAAGTATTGATCAATTTGTTCATCCTCGGTTCGGTGATTGTGGCGTTGACGTCGGGGTTTAAACTCATTGAGTAGAAAATAATAATGTTGATCTAATAAAGAGGGAGGCGATACTCCTTCTTTAAAATTTTTGGTTCATCACCAAATTTTGTGATTTAGTGACAAAAAAGAGAAAGCACTGACGAGATCCTGGCAATAATGTTAGCGGTGAAATAAACATTAGGGAGGTCTCGTAAGTGCTTTCTATATCACTAGGATTGCCAGAATTTAAAGTGATTAAACACGAACTTCTTTCCTATGGTTATGCGATTCATGTAGAGAAAACAGAGACACAGGAACGCTGCCCTCATTGTGGGTTTGCCACTTCCTCTGTCCACGACAGACGGACAAGAAAAGTACGGGATTTGGCGATTTTCCATCAACCGGTGTACTTGTTTGTCAAGGTAAAGCGCTATCGGTGCTGGAATTGTTCCCACGTGTTTTCTGCCTCTTTGGAATCGATTCAGCCCAATCAACATTACACCAATCGATTTTGTGAGCACTTGTATGAACTTTGTGAAGGCTCCACCATTCAAGATGTTAGCCGAAAGCACCGCATCCCATATACGACATTGGAACGCATCTACTACTCCATCGCATCAAAAAAGCAAAAGAACGCCAAGCTGCAACGGAGGCATCCTGTCAGGAAGGGATGGTGCTTAGCTTAGATGAAATCGCGGTAAAAAAGGGACATCAGTATGAAACTGTATTGATGGATGCTAAAGCTGGATCGGTCATGGGAATGCATGCCGATCGCCAATGTGACTCCGCCATCCACTTGTTGAGCCAGAATGTCCTGTCGAAAGAAAGGGTTCAAACGGTGATTCTTGACATGTGGGAACCTTATCATAAGGCGGTTCGCGCCCTGTTTCCATCTGCTTCGATTGTCATCGATAAGTACCATGTGGTTCAA